>NZ_BMKZ01000071.1 GCF_014644735.1 Caldalkalibacillus thermarum
CGGGGGATGGCCTGGAATATATAGGTATTTAAGGTGATAATCAAATATTTTGTGATCATTTTAATGTCTATAAGTCATCATGTGGCAAATATTTAAACCAATCCCGTCCATATGTCACGGATTCAGGTGCCTACTTTGGCTTCCAATCCTTTAGCTTGCAAGCTCTGCGTCACCCACTGCCTGACAGCAGCCAGCTGGATGGCTTGTTCCACGTGCATCTCGCTTTGTTTCGCATATCCATTTAACATCTCATTCAATTCCTGCCGATGGATCAAATGAATTTTTCCATTTGTCAGCGATAATACGACTTCTTTATAGTTCTCCCATTGCTCTTTGAGCAGCTCTTTTTCCTTTTTGACGATTTCCGTCACATCCAAAGCCAAAAAAGCACCGCTTTGAAAACTGGTGGGCACAGCGTGTACATCAATATACTTTTCCCGGTCTGTATCAATAAATAATTCACGGGCAGGGGCCCCTTGTTTAATAGATTCTTTCATCAGTTTGATCAGATCACTTTCTTTCAATATGTCCACCTGTTCACCGCTAAGCTGTCGGATACGTCCCTTGTCGTATCTGTAGCTAGCTCCCACCAACAGACGGTCTAACAACTCAGACTTGTGCAGGTCGGTCTCCAGTTCTTCACGAATTTTTTGTTTAACACTGTCCTCCAGATTTTCAGTGAGCTTGCTAATAATCTCTTTTTTCTCTAAGACGAGATATTCATACTCTTCCCGGGAAAGCTGTTCGTCCGTTTGATTTTCCCTGACAACTTTGACAATATCAAAGGCGATCAGCCCTGATAAACCCTTATGATAAATGGGGGAAAGATAAACGGTAACATGATCGCTAATTTTGACTGAATAGGAGCCAAGAGGGGCGTTCGTTTCCACCAACATGCCTATACGGCTGATGCCAATGAGCCACCCATGATATTCAGACTGCTCTTCATCATAGAGTATAATTGATTTTGGGGGAGATACTTTTTTTCGCAACAACCCGCCGTCAATCAAGTTGAGACAGTTGGTGCATGACGGATGATGAGGACATTGTGAACACAGCTGCATATTTTTCCCCTCGCCTCTATATCTTCAGCAATACCATGGTCATGTCATCCATTTGAGGGATTGAATCTGTAAAAGCCTCCAATGATTGCAGTACATCTCTCTGCAGTTCCCCGACCGGCTTGCCCTGCCCATTGGTCAACACCTCAACCAACCTCTCACGCTTGAAGAATTCTCCTGCTTTATTTCTTGCTTCGACAATTCCATCAGTATAGAAACAGACACAATCCCCAGCTTTTAAAGTGATTTGCTTTTGCTGATAGTGGGGATTAGCAACGCCTCCTAACATCACACCTTTACACTCCAGCGGTATTTCCTTGCCGTCTCGTACCAGAAACGGCTCATGATGTCCGGCGTTTGCATAGGTCAGGGTGCTGGAGTGGGGATCCCAGTCTGCACAGAACATGGTGACAAATGAAGACAACATCCGCAAATCTTCTAATAGAGCTTTGTTGATCACTCGCAGTGTTTCCTGTACACTACTGGAGCTCTCTGCGGCACTGCGAAATGCTCCCCGTATCAAAATCATCAGCATGGCAGCCGGGATTCCCTTCCCCATCACATCCCCGATCACAATTCTCACTCTGTCACCAGACAAAGGGTAGAAATCGTAATAGTCTCCGCCGACAACTCTGGCGGGTAGGGTTGTTCCAATGACCTCTCCCCGTTTTAACTCAGGGCTGATCGTGTTTAACAAACTAAGTTGGATTTGGCGGGCCAGATGAAGTTCCCGTTTTAAATTTTCATCCATGTTTTCTGTCACTTTGTTCATCAGCTGGGAATACAGGGGATATTGGATAAAGGTCATGATTGCCATTCTCCTTTCAACTTTAAGAACAGGAGACAGATTGATTGTTCGAGATGCGGTCATTCTCTTTGAAGCAGGCTCCATGCACAAAAAATGCCTCTTTTATCAAAAGGGCAGATTCTCTTTTATCAAAAGGGCAGATTGATATGTACAAGTTATAAGTCTTAAAACCTATTAAAAATCCATATAAAACCATTTTTATTGGGATAATAGCTCTTTTGTCTCATGACTTTTATCATAGTTTACACCGTTCGACAAACATCGTCAATATTTTCGTTTGGTCCATTCCAACGAAGAAAACTCCTGTCCTCAAGCGGACAGGAGTTTTTTCGTCACTCTGTTAACTTTTTTAACCATTCAGGATCAAACTCCCCATTCGGGCAGCGCCCAGCGATTTTTCCGCACCTACCCCCGGACATCCACCTCACGGCCCACCCACTCAATCTCAATGGAGGGGCGCTGGCGAAGGTAAATCTCTACGCGGGCAGGAGTGTGTTCAATGCTGGGCTTCTGGGGTTTCACATCATAATGCCAAGTTCCGCCCTGTACCTTAATCTCCACCTGTTCCGGGAAATACTCCACATCCACATTCAGCGTGCTGGCCGGACCGGCAATCTGCATCTCAGACAGGGGGCGGGGCAGTTCTTTGGCCAGTTCAGCGATCACCTTGTTGGAGAGGTGGACATCAGCCATCCGGTCACCATCCCGGGCCATTTTGGCTACGATTTCCGGATAAACACGTTTAATGTTATCCACAATCTTTTTGGTCAATGTAACCGGTGGAATCAGCCCATATGCCGCCCATGCCCTGCTCTGGTCAATGTGCAATTCGCCCGGCTGGCGGTCAATGTGTACTTGGGCATGTTCCGTTGTCATGGTCACCTGAGCAGGAGGCTGTTCAATTTCCAGCTCGCCCGGTATCTGGTTAATGCCGATTTGTGCCTGTTCCTGTTTGATCCTTAACTGGGGCATGGTGGATAATACCCCTGACGACGAAACAGCTGCAACACTCACTTTCTTTACCACCTTGACTAAATATCATCTCACCCTCATCATTTCAACTTTCTGTACCCTCTGGGCAGGTTATCGAAAGCCTGCCGCCGGTGAGCATCTGCCCTTGCTTCATCCTTATCACCGGACAAACTGTTAATTTCCGCCATTAACCTTTCCCGGCAGCTAGGACACAATCTCCCCTCCCGAATCAGTGTTCCGCACGTTTCACAAGGGTAACCCATATTGGGCAGATTTTTCAATTGCAGCCGTCCCTGACGGATAAACTCTTTAATCTGGGCCACTGACACCCCTGTCTTTTCACTCGTTTCATAGATCGTCGCTTCCCGGTTCTCCTTTTGCCGCAAAAAATCATAGACGATCCGGTATTGCCGTTCAATCTCTTCGTGGCATTGGGGACAAACTTTGCGTGTCGTGCGCACAAATAAAGCGCCGCAACGGGGACAATTATCCAGTTGTGCCATGCACATCCCTCTCTATGACATTGCCGCTAACGGGCAACGGTATAGCTAAATACCTGTTTCGCTCCACCGCGCTTTAAAGCCAGGGCAGCCGCATGCACGGTGGCCCCTGTCGTATAAATATCGTCAATAACCATAATCCGTTTATTAATGATATCGGCTTGACAGGCCGGATTGTTAAGGAACATCGTTAAGATTTTTTCCATTCTGGCCTGCCTTCCTTTCTTGCTCTGCTTCTCTTCGGCCCCTTGCCGCTGAAGCAGCTCTGATCTGTACGGCCGCTGCCAAGTTTCAGCCACCAGGCGGGCGATCAAATCGGACTGGTTAAATCCCCGTTCTGAAAGGCGGCCAGACGAAAGGGGGATCGCTGTGACCAGATCAATCTGTCCGGTGTCAATGCCCTGCTGGCGGGCATGCTCACGGATGACCGCTGCGAAAAAGTATTTTAAGCGCTCATCTCCCCTAAATTTATAGCGGGCAATCAGCTCCTGGGTCCACGCATTGTAACGCAGCACACTCCTGTTCCAGTCCAAAACAGAACCGGCTCCCCGCTTGTTTTCCCACTCCAGCCAGCGCTGGCAATCGTAGCATAACAAGCCCTGCTCTGTTTCCTTCACATAGCGCTGGTCCATATGCTCAAGCGGGCGGAAGCAGCGGCTGCAGCCCGTGCCGATCCAGTCCGCTTCCGCTTCACAGGCGGAACACAGCCACGCATGCAGAGGTGGCAGCAGGTCCCGCCGGAATGGGGCCAAACGTAGCAACGCTGTCCAGGAAAACACGTGGGGACGCTCATGCTGGCAAACCAGACACCGCTTAGGCATGGCCGTCACCTTCCTCGTGCTTCTGACCCATGGGGCCTGCCACTCCCTTGGGGGCTGCCATCCCTGTGGAGGCTGCCACTCAACTGCCGGGCCAGACGGTTCCACTGCTTAATCTGGCGGATGGCCTGCTGCTGTGCCTTGGTCCGCATTTCGGGCAAAAACCAGACATATCCGACAGGATCTGCGGTCTTACGTCCCACCCGTCCAGCAATTTGAATTAATGCCGCTGCATCAAAAACGGCATCGTCACTGCCCAGCACCGCCACATCACTGAACGGAATGGTCACCCCCCGCTCCAAAATGGTGGTGGTAACCAACAGCCGGATTTCATGCTGGCGGAAACGGGAGACAATCCCGACCCGGTCAGGATGGGCCGCATGGACCCCTGCCACCGTAAACAGAGCGGAAACCTTCTCCGCCAGCATGGGCCAGGCCGCCCGCATAAAGGGCAACAATTCTTCTTCAACATAGTGTTGAACCAGCTCAATGTCACGGACCTGGGGAACAAACAGATACCCATAACGGCCGTTGTCCATCAAGTGGAACAAAAAGTCGATTAAGGGCGTTAATTTTTCCTTCTGCCTGATTTTTTTGCGCCAGCGCCCCACCGGACGGATTCTGGGCACAGCCAGGGGCCGGCCGTGAAAACGCTGGGGAATAAGCACATGGGCCAGGTCACCGCGCTTCACCCGCCCGGCCATATCCGGCCGGGGGGTGGCGGTTAGATAAACGGTTTTACCCGCAGCTTTCCTGGCCCGTGACACCGCCAAGGGCAGCATGGGATCATGGTGGTAGGGAAAAGCATCTTCCTCATCAATGACCACCACATCAAAATAGCGGGCAAACCGGAGGGTCTGGTGGGTGGTGGCCAAAAACAGCTGGCCCGGTTTGAACCGCTCCCCGCTGCCGCCATATAAGACGCAGACAGGCACAGCCGGAAAGGCTGCTTGCAAGCGGGGAGCCAGCTCCAAAATCACGTCCCGGCGCGGGGAGGTGACCAGCACCTTCTGTCCTTGGTTTAAAACATAGGTCAGCATGTCAAACAACATCTCCGTTTTTCCTGCCCCGCATACCGCCCAGACCAAAAACTCCTGCTGGCCCCCTTTCTCTTGCACAAAGCGCAACAGGGCCTCTGACGCTGCCTGTTGCCCGGGACTTAACCGCCCTTGCCAGGTGCAAACCACCGCCTTCTGGTTCCCTTCCCACTGGGCAGTGTCCGGCTCCTCAGCGGCTTCCCACCTTAGCAGCGGCTGGCAAGCTTTGACCCTGCCCATGTCCAGGCAGTGGGGGCAATAGGCACAATCCTTCCGCCCGCAGCTGGCACAGGCCACCGTGACCACCTCCTGCGCGCCGCAACGGTTACACTGCCACACAGTATCGCTGCTGGACAAGGTGCCCCCCTTCAACCACCCTAATCCCTTCAACCATCTTAAACGGGCCCCGGCACGGAACCCGCTGGCCCCGCGGCCGGGGGCCATCGCTGGCAGCCAATCAAAAAGACCTTGCAGGTAGCCATGTTGCAAGGTCTCTAAGAAGCGTATGTTCCAATCATATTCGTTTTCCGGGCGTGCTTGTCCGGCCGGTTCTGCCGTTGCTTGGAGTTCCAGCACCGCTTGTTTCACTTCGGACAACAACAGCTGCCTTCCGGCCAACGCTTGAACCAGACGAGACAACAGCCTGCCTTGATGCACAGAGCTGACCGCTTGCCATACACTGCGCCGGAGAGAGGCGGGGGGAAACACCCATCCGCTGGCTGCAAACGGCACATGTTCTGCCAACAGCCGGCTCCAGGAAGAGGCTCTGGCCACAACGTCCACCTGTCCCTGAAACCAACCGGCCCTTTGCAGTTGTGCCCACAACACCCTGTCTGTCTGGTCAAATACACTGCCGGGGGAAACAAGTAACCACCTCATAGGCTGTGAAGGGGGTTCCGACTCACCTTGACGGGCTGCGCTGGATTCCGCTTCTTTCTTCACGGGGACGCGTATGGTGCCGGCAACCCGGTATAAGATGCACCCACTCACCATCAGCACCTCGCTTTAGCAGGAAAGGGTTTAGGTCAGGGAGGGATGAGTGTTCCAGGTCAGTCCGAGTGTCCCTTCTCCCACATGGGTGCCGATCACAGGACCCATGTAAGCCACTTGCACACGCAAGTGGGGATAGTGTTCTTGCACCTCATCCCTCCAGGCCAATGCTTCTTCTTCCGCATTGGCGTGCACCACAGTAACAAGGAAAGGTTGTCCGCTCTTGGCCTCCTCGGCCAACAATTCCATGATGCGTGCCTTGGCTTTTTTCTTGGTGCGGATTTTTTCAAAAGGCACAATTTTTTTATCCACGAAGTGCAAAACAGGCTTAATGCGCAGCATGCTGCCGATCAACAGCTGCGCCGCATTGAGCCGGCCCCCCCGGTGCAGATGGGAGAGATCATCGACCACAAAGTAAGCCCGGTTGGCCCGCTTCAGCTCCTCCAGGTAAGCCACAATCTCCCCGGCGGTTTTGCCTTCTTCTGCTAACTGGGCTGCTTTTTCCGCCATCAGGGCTTGCGGCGCGCAGGAAATTTCCGAGTCCACCAGATGAACGGCAAAATTCTCCACCAGGTCAGCCGCTTGCCGGGCAGCCTGATAGGTGCCACTGATGCCGCTGGACAGATGGATAGAGATGGCTTCGTCATACTCTTGGGCCAGCCTTTCATATGCTTTGACGAAATCCCCCACTGAAGGCTGGGAGGTGGTGGGCAGAACATCGCTTTCCTTTAACTTGCGGTAAAATTCTTCATAGCCGATCTCCTCCCCTTCACGGTAGGCCTGGTTGCCAAAAATAACGCTGAGCGGCACCACGGTGATGCGGTGTTTGTCAATCGTTTCCTGGGACAGGTAAGCCGTGCTGTCCGTAACTATGGCAATTTTGCTCATCGTTTAGATGTCCTCCTCATCTTTCCTTCCATTTGTCCTTCTATTTGTTTTCATTATGCCACAAAGCATGTCCTTGAACACTCCCACCACCTACGCTTCGCTTAGAGGTGGGGGATTCTTGGGAACAACAGCCTACCAGCCGTTTATTGACCAAGCGATCCCCGTGTGTCCCACGGTTCAGTTGACTAGAAAGCCAACAA
>NZ_BMKZ01000072.1 GCF_014644735.1 Caldalkalibacillus thermarum
TCTTCAGGTGGCTAAACAACGCAAGGTCAGTAAGAAAAAACTGCGGAAGGCGATTAAAGCACAACTGCAATACATCCACCGTAATCTGAAACATATTGAAGAGCTGGCCCAACAATCAGGCCTTCACTGGCAAAGCGAAAGCACCAGTTGAATTTGGGGCCAAGGTAGTTATCAGTGTCATCGAGGGATACACCCTGATTGAACACATCAGCTGGGACAACTTCCATGAAGGCAACACATTGCAAGCCTCTGTCGAGGCTTATCATACCCGCTTTGGTTGCTATCCAGAAGCTGTGATTGCTGATCAGCTATATCGGACACGTGAAAACCGTCGGTATTGCCAGGCACGGGGAATTCGTCTGAGTGGACCACCCCTCGGCCGTCCAGCCAAAGAGGTCCAACCTGAACATAAGAAACTGGCACGTCAAGATGNATGGTTTTACTTACGTCTTCAAGAAAAAAATTAGCTGCCAAGCAGCTTAAATTGAGCAAGTTAAAACTTAAAAAATGAAACTTTTTCAGCAATCCCTACTTAGGTTAACGCCTAGAATGAGAGGCGACCGTCAACGGCCGCCTCACTATTCTAGTTGCGAATTAAATAGTCAAAAGCCCCCAGCGCTGCTGTCGCTCCGCTGCCCATAGAGATGATAATCTGCTTGTAGGCGGCATCGGTGCAGTCACCAGCAGCAAAAACACCGGGAATGTTCGTTGCTCCATACTTGTCGACAATAATCTCCCCGAAACGGTTCCGTTCAACCGTTCCTTCCAGCCATTCGGTGTTAGGTACCAGTCCGATTTGGATGAAGACACCATCTAGTTTCAGCTCTTTTTCTTCACCGCTGTCCCGTTCAACATAAGTGAGCCCCTGAACACGTTCAGTTCCGTTAATCGACTTCGTCTCAACATTCTTTAGCACTGTTACATTGTCCAGGCTATACAAACGTTCCTGCAGGATGGCGTCCGCCTTCAACTCTGGTAAAAATTCAAGCAAGGTCACATGACGGGCAATACCTGCCAAATCAATGGCCGCTTCAACACCAGAGTTTCCTCCGCCGATCACGGCCACATCCTTGTTTTCAAAGAGGGGACCGTCACAATGGGGACAATACGCCACTCCTTTGTTTTTCAATTCTGCTTCACCTGGCACACCAAGCTCTCTCCAGCGGGCGCCGGTGGAGATAATCACCGTTTTGCTTTTCAGCACCGCTCCGTTTTCCAATTCAATTTCGATGAGCTCTTTCTTTTCCAAACGTTTGGCCCGGTATGGCTGGATAATGTCAATGTCATAATCTCTGACATGCTCTTCAAGACGGGCAGCCAATTTGGGTCCTTCAGTTTGCTTGACACCGATGAAATTTTCAATCGTTAATGTATCCAGTATCTGCCCTCCGAATCGCTCGACTACAATGCCGGTGCGTATGCCTTTTCGGGCGGCATAAATGGCGGCACTGGCTCCTGCCGGTCCCCCGCCTATCACCAGTACATCGAACGGATCTTTGTTGCTCAGTTCAGCCGGGTCCACTTCTCCACCAATTTTGGCCAAAATATCCTCCAGAGACATCCTGCCACTGCCAAAGGGTTCCCCATTCAAAAACACGGTCGGAACCGCCATAATGTTTTTACGCTCCACTTCTTCCTTGAAAGCGGCTCCATCAATCATGGTGTGGGAAATATTCGGATTGAGAATACTCATCAGATTAAGGGCCTGAACCACATCCGGACAGTTGTGACAACTTAAGCTGACAAAAGTTTCAAAGCGGTATTCGCCTTTAATGTTTTTAATCCGTTCAACAATGGATTGATTCACCTTTGGCGGTCTTCCACTCACTTGCAGAAGCGCCAGTATGAAAGAGCTGAATTCGTGTCCCAAAGGCAAACCGGCAAAGACAACACCCGTCTCTTCGCCAGGGCGATTGACACTAAAGCTGGGCACCCTATCCAGCTGTGTACGGTCAACTTTGATTTTGGGGGACATTTCCGTCAGTTCTTTAACAAGCTCAAGCATTTTGCGGGACAGGTCGTCTTCCCCTGCTGATACTTTTAAAACAACTTCTCCTTCAAGGAGTTCAAGATATTGTTTTAACTGTGTTTTTGTTTCTTGATCAAGTACCATGTCCGTCCCTCCAAATCAATTGAAAGTTTTACAAAACAGCCTTTCCTGGACGGGCGGCGTCCGTCCGGAAAGGCTTGACTGGTTTTGTTACGAAAACAGCCTTAGATTTTACCTACAAGATCGATGCTGGGCTTTAATGTTTCTTCTCCTTCTTTCCATTTGGCCGGGCAAACTTCACCAGGGTTGTTTCTGACGTATTGGGCAGCCTTGATTTTGTTGATCAAGGTGCTGGCATCACGGCCGATACCATCGGCATTAATTTCAACGGCCTGAATAATGCCATCGGGATCAATAATAAACGTACCTCTCTGGGCGAGGCCTTCTTCTTCATTCAAAACATCAAAATTGCGGGAAAGGGTCTGGCTCGGATCACCAATCATTGGAAAAGTAATTTTCCCAATCGCTTCAGAGCTGTCATGCCAAGCTTTGTGGGTGAAATGCGTGTCCGTTGACACGGAATACACTTCTACGCCAAGTGCTTTCAGCTCCTCGTAATGGTTTTGCAGGTCTTCAAGTTCAGTAGGGCAAACAAAGGTAAAATCTGCTGGATAGAAACAAATGACGCTCCATTTGCCCTTCAAATCCTGTTCGGTCACCTCAATGAACTCACCGTTGTGATAGGCCTTTGCTTTAAATGGTTTAACTTCTGTACCAACTAATGACATGGTTGATCCTCCTTTTCTTGTTGTATACCCTGCCCCGGCATCAAGATATGTAGTAGGCCACCGAAGCAGATAGATTATAATTATTTTAATGACAAAATTATTATTATATATTATAACCAGCTTTGTCAACTCTTATGCTCAGCTTAAAAAATTACAGAATGGTGAAATACTTGACACTTTAATTGTGAGCTTTTTGCAAACGGCAGTGACCGGCTGCACCCCGGGGTGAAGCGCTTCTCAACTTTTGAGCATATGGATGTAAGTCCATATGCTAAAAAAGAGAGGCAATCTCTCACGAGATTCTAATTTTTACAGTTGTTCGAAGGAAAACAGGCTTTCTTGGAGAATATACTATAGTGACTTCATCCTTTCTTGATTTTTTTGTTTGGTCACTTGAAATATTCTTCAAGAAGGGATGAAGCCCTTTATTTGGACCTCAAATCCTTTGTGTTTCAATGGCTCTATTTAATGCAAAATACTCTTCTTTAAAAAAATCCTCTCTGGACCAATAATTATTTTACTCTATCTTGAACAAACCGAACTATGCGATAGTTTATGCTATATGGTAAAATATCGGTAATGGATTGATTACAGTGAGGAGGGATATTAAGTTTGAAAAACAAAAAATTCTTAATTGTATTTCTTCTGGTCATTTTAGGAGTTGGTGTCTTTTTGATTGTAGATCAAATGAAAACAACCACATTTGGAGAAGTTCTTACAAATTTACTTGATGAAGATGAAAATATCACTGAAATATATATTCATTATTATTATCCACCAGAAGAGGAAAAGAAAATGGTTCTAAACGATAAGGATGAAATTGATCAATTCATTGAACAATCTTCAGATATGATATTAAAACCAACCAATAAGCTATACGATGCTGGATACATCATGTTTTTTAGAACCGATAATGAAACATATGCAATGACCTTGGGGCGTAATGAGATTTTGCGCGTAAGTGGTCATGTCAAAGATTATCAAATTGTCGGAGAGAATCAGCTTATCGAAGTCATAGAATCATTTGATGAGAAGTGGGAATTGCGTGAATAAGGTACGAAATTTCTATCGAGTAGAAGTGGGGGCTAATCCCCGTCCCCTCACACAAGTATGCCCCTCAGCATTAGAGGGTTTTTGAAAGATCTGAGTTAAACTCTTAAGCCTTGTGCATGCCAGTTACCAAGGGCTTTGTATAATTGTGGCGTCCTGGTTGTATGCCATGCCCTTTGTGTGTGTTTGCAATCTCAAACACCTCATGTTCTTTAAAGCTAAGTGCCCTGAGTTTCACGTACTCTGGTTTTGACTCTTTTCCATTGATGCCATCGGCATAGTCTAAGTCTACTCCTGATCCATTCCAATCTCTGACCTGCACGCTTACTGCGTACGTAAATGTTACAATCGTCCGTCGGCATAGCAGCAGAAGTTTAACCCCCGCTTTTCAAGTTCCTTATCCAGATCGTCCAGGAGAATTTTGGCACAAAAAATGCAGGCTCAAATGTCCTGGCTTGGCTTAAAATATGTTTAAATGAGACCGAAATCAAGGCAATTTAATATCAGTTACATCCGTAAACTTTATCCATATGCTTTCTTTGCCGTTATTTACCTTAATTTTTCCTGTTTGGTGATCAATTTTTTCTATCTTTCCAGTCAGCTCTGTATCCTCATACTCACCAAAAATAGTTATTTGGCATAATAACCCATTACAATGCGCTTCCATGATAATTCGGTTCCACTCTTCAATTTGCTGTTGGTCAAAATCCGGTTTACGCTTCTTTTTCTGCTCCATATGATACTTGTGAAGAGCCTCTATATGCTCTGGAAGCATGAATCGACTGCCTTCCCACATCAAGTTTGACCCAGGTGTAATTTTTGTTTCCCTGTGCAATCTTGATCTCTCCTTTCTTAGCAGCCAATATGTTTCTTAGTTCAAAGGTGCCTTGCTGTTCACGAAGTGTGTGAAAAGCAATGACCTTATCGTCAGTTATTTTATTATGAATATGGTTCGGTATGTGGTGAGGCCTTTTTTATCCATATCATCATCTTCTGTTTCTGTAGGAATTTTTTCATCAGACCATCCACCTTGCAGGAACGTTTGTTCTTATTATATACGAACATATATTTGTATTCAACTTAAATAAGAGAGATAGTGTATACTTTGTTAAAGAAGCATTCCTGTATATAAGCAAATTTGCGGTTTGAAATAAAAAATGCCCCCTTGGTATCATACAGGGTGTCAAGTCATTGACCCCGAAATCAAAAACCAAGGAGGACTTGAAATGAATTATACGCAAAATCGCAAGATTTCTCAAGTGACAATAGCATACATGGCTTTGAACAACTGATCACTTGGGCTGAGCGACATATGAAGCAACACAACAAAACACATGTCATTTTCGGTGCTGAGCCTACCGGACACTACTGGCTCAATCTGGCTTATTATCTAAAAGACAAAGGCTTGGACATCGTCCTTGTGAATCCCATGCATGTGAAGAAAAGCAAGGAACTGGATGACAATTCACCAACAAAAAATGACACAAAGGATGCCAAAGTCATTGCTCAACTCGTGAAAGATGGGCGATACTCTGTACCCAATCTCTTGGACGGTGTGTATGCCGAACTAAGAGAAGGCATTAAAATACGAGATCAGCTCATCCAACAGATGATGACCATTGAAGGGCGCATCCAAAATGTCATCCAGCGCTATTTCCCTGAATTCTTTGATGTGTTTGGGGATTGGAAAGGAAAAGCCGCACTTTGTACATTACGCACCTTTCCTTTCCCGGCAGATATCAAAGAAAAAACACCGGAAGACACGTATTAATAAACGAGGACGAAAACGACTCCGGAAAGCCTTATACCTAGCGATTCGTCCGCTCGTTGCCCATCATCCAACGTTTAAAACCTTGCATCTATACTATACCCAACGTCCTGAACGCCCGTTAAAAAAGCAACAGTCTCTCATTGCCCTGTGTTGTAAGTTGATACGTGTGTTGTTCGCCATTGGAAGAAAACAATGCGCCTTTGATGGAAAAAATTGCTAAGGGGGCTGCCCCCAATGGGGCACCATTCAGCCGCTTAATCCCTTGTGTTATTTGAGATGAGCGATTTGTCAATGGAATTTTTCTTATCACTTTCACAAACACCAACAGTGCTGAGTCGGAGTCTATATTCACCATACGGGCTAAGACCCAGAGCTTATCCGACCTCCACCTCATGGATACGCCGAACGAAGGAATGTATGGCTAACGAGCCGGAGAGATATGGGAGGGTACGCGACCGTGAGATGTGTGGAGATTAAATGCACGGTTATAACATGCTGTCTTTCCAGACTTAACCAGTTTGCTCGTTAGGATGGATAATTTACAGTTAATATTCCGGTATTACTGTAAGATCAAAGCAGGCTACTTCTAGGTGTGAACTGTTGGTAAGTGATAAAAATTTGAGAATACGCGAGTATTCGTGAGAAAATTTAACTTTAAAGAGGGAGGACAAATAAAGACACAATGACGATGATGAATATTGGCATTGATACCGATCAATTTATATTTTTATTCTCACTGCTCCTCATCACTGGAGTCCTGGCTGCAAAATTTTCATACAAATTTGGAGTTCCTGCCCTTATTTTGTTT
>NZ_BMKZ01000073.1 GCF_014644735.1 Caldalkalibacillus thermarum
AAACCGGCATTTGGCCAAAAGTATCGCTGACGCGTCGTGGTCCATGTTTCGCACCATGCTGGAATACAAGGCCAAATGGTACGGACGAACCATTGTGGTGGTGGACAAAACATTCCCTTCCAGCCAGTTGTGTTCCACTCCCGGCTGCGGCTATCGCTATCGGGAAGTTAAAAACCTCGCCTTGAGGGAATGGACATGTCCCTCATGTGGTACACTCCATGACCGGAACATCAATGCCGCAAGGAATATTTTGCAAGAAGGATTGCGATTGTTGGCCGTCTAGCCAACTGAACCGTGGGACACACGGGGATAGCCCGGTCAACTTCCCATCATGAGATGGGATTACCCGAGAAGCCCCCACCTCTAAGCGTTAGCGTAGGTGGTGGGAGTATGTCACTCCCTCTATTATTCAACTATTCAACGCTAAAAAACAGGGACCTGCCTTGTATCCCTGTTTTTTTCATTCAGCTAAGCATGTTCTTTAAACCAAATTTTGCGCAGCTGGTGAATAAAGAACGGATATCTTTCATCCGTCACCTCACAAGCCACAATTTCTTCCTCACACTGACGGCAAATAAAATGATGCCAGATGAAAATCCCTTCTGATTTTGGTTTGGTACAAATGACACATGTGCGTTTAGTCATCATGCTGTTCCCCACTCCCCTCTTATCATACTCTACTCTATGTTATCAGTATGGGAAAAGGGAACAGGGAGTATACCTAATTGAACCAATTATTGAACAATTCCAGTTTATTTAACATCCACACATATTCATCACCCACGTCATATGCAAATGGTCTCCTTCCACCCGGTACTTCCCCTTGCTCCTCTTCTCCTCTCCATCACTATGGCCCTGACAAGGGGTAAACAAATGGGGCCAAGAACCTGGGCCCGGTATTTGTACGATTGGAAAACCTTGTCCCGAAAATAAGGATGGGAGACGATGCGCGACTCAATGTAGTGCTGTTCATTCACAATTAAAGCGTGGGTTAACAGCTGGCTGTCCCCCTTCTCCCAAAACCAGGGCCAAAGGTTTACATGATAAACAGCTGAATCCCAAACAGCGCCAAAACGCCCGGGATGCCCAGCACGGCGGCAATGCCTACAGTGACGAGATTATAAGGAACATACACATCAATATAACTGCCGAACAAATTAAAGACGAACAGCAAAAACAGACCCAATACCAGCTGAACCAGGCCCCGGCCCAGAAAATGCCATACCTTCCCGCGCAAGCGGAACATGATGGACATGACTGCCAGGAAAGCAACCAAGAACAAACTGATGGCGGTGGCCTCCATTGCCCCTTCCCTCCTTTCGGTTGTCTTACCATCATCCTATGCGTCCAAGCCTGTAAGATATAACTTTCCCCACCAGCTTAAACAAAAAGACTGAGAGTGAACCCTCAGTCTAAATACCACATATTGGACCAGCCCTTCTTCCGCGCTTGGTGCAAAAGATAACGATATCTCAATTCAGCCAGCAGAACAGGAATCTGACCCATCGTCCCGTCAGGTCTGGAGACCCGTTGTTTATGCAGATGAAGCATGTTTGCTCTCGCTTTTTCAATCGCCGTCATCAACCGGTATTGCTCATTTGAAAGGACCGGACGCCGGAAGATGTGCATGAAAAATCCCTCCCCTAACAAGCCTATGACGGGGGAGAGTTGTTCAGTACTGATTCTTACTTTATTTTCTTACTTGATTGCCGGTCTTGGCCCGCATGCTATCGTGTTGGCTATAGTTCACGCCGGCCCTCCAAGGCTTTGGACAGGGTGACTTCATCCGCATACTCCAAGTCGCCCCCGACAGGCAAACCATGGGCAATACGCGTGACTCTCAGTCCGCTGGGTTTGACCAAACGGGAAATATACATCGCTGTTGCTTCTCCTTCAATGGTTGGGTTGGTGGCCAGGATCAATTCCTCAATCTGCTCATCTTCAAGCCGCTTAATTAAGTCTGCAATGGTTAAATCTTCCGGCCCCACGCCATCCATGGGAGAAATGGCCCCGTGCAGGACGTGATATAACCCTGCATACTCTTTGGTCCGCTCCATGGCAATCACGTCCTTAGGATCTTGCACCACACAAATGACAGAGCGGTCCCGCCCTTTATCCTGGCAAATCCGGCAGGGATCAATATCCGTAATGTTATGGCAGGCCGAACAATAAGTTAAGCCCCGTTTGGCATTGACCAGCGCCTTGGCTAGATCAAGCACATCATCTTCCTTCATGCTTAACACAAAAAAAGCCAGACGGCTGGCCGTTTTAGGACCGATGCCTGGCAATTTCATAAAACCTTCGATCAATTTGGCGATGGGTTCCGGATAATGCACATACGTTCCCCCTTCACATTAGGCCTGTGTTAGAACAGTCCTGGAATGTTCAGACCGCCTGTCAGCTTGCCCATATCGCTTTGAATTAATTCGTCCGCTTTCTTCATGGCATCATTCATGGCAGCCATGATCAGATCCTCCAGCATCTCCACATCATCCGGATCGACCGCTTCAGGTTTAATGCTCACATTCACCAGTTCCTTGTGACCGTTTAAAGTAATGCTGACCATCCCGCCGCCAGCGGTTCCTTCAACCGTTTTTTCCTTTAACTCTTCCTGTACCTTTTGCATCTGTTTTTGCATTTTTTGCATTTGCTTCATCATGTTGTGCATGTTTCTCATGGGAATGAAACCTCCTTTGTCATCATTCATGGCGATCCTCAACCACTTCAACCAGCTCTTCCCCTACCAGGCGGACCGCTTCACTGTAAAAAGGATCCTGTTTCTCTTTGGCCTGGTCTTCTGCTTGCTTCTCTTTGTTCTCTTTGTGTTCTGCTATATATTGCTGTTTAAGCTCTTCCCATTCATTATACATAATTGTGACCATTTGTGCCTCTGTTTGTAGGTGACGGCAAACCACCTGTTCAATCAGCTGGCGGTGGCTCTCTTTTTCGGTTGTCTCCCGGTGGATCGCACTTTTGAAGGCCAGCAAGAAGAAACTGGGACCGCAGGCTACTGGCTCGCCATCCCGCAGCCAGGCATGGACCGTAATCTGTTTCCGCTTCACTTCTTCCAAAATGGCTGGCCACTTCTCCTGCAAATGTTTTAACATGGACTTGCTGGCTGTTGTTAACCACTTTTTTAATTGGGTGACGGACAAAGACGATGGGGATGCAGGGCGGCGCTTGCCCACAGCTCTGGAGCTCTTCTCCTCTTGTCCTGCTGTAGCGGTGCTGCCCTGTTGGCTCAGCCGTTTGAGCGTTTTTTCTAACATATCAACTTTGGCCTTGAGTTGTTCTACCTCTTCACTCGTCGCCGCTAGCTGGTCAAGATCATGGCGCGCTGCAACCTCTTTGGAAGCCGGCTGGGCCAGTTGATGGGTCAGCTGAATCAAAGCCACTTCCAAAAAAACGCGGGGATGGTGTGTCCATTTCATGTCCTGCTGGGCCCGGCTGAGCCGCTCAATGGCCTGAAACAGATGCTCATCCTGGTAGGTTTCAATTCTTTCCTTCAACTGTTCTGTCAGCTGCAACCGCTGAAATCCCTCAGCTAACCCTGGGGCCTGCCGGTACAGCAACACATCCCGGTAAAAGTAAATTAAGTCTTCCACAATGCGAACCGGTTCCTTCCCCTCTTCAATCAACAGGTTTAAACGCCTGATGGCTTCTTCCGTCTTGTTCCTCAGCAGGCAATCAGCCAGGTCGGTTAATGCTTCCTGGGCCACTGAACCGGTAACGGCCTCCACATCGGCCACCGTCACCTCTCCATCGGCATAGGAGACAACCTGGTCAAGCAAACTGAGGCAATCGCGCATACCGCCTTCTGCCACTTGAGTCAAAAGCTCCAGGGCTTCCTCTTGGACCTGGAAGCCTTCTTCAGCGCATATCAACTTGAGCCGCTTAAGCATCTCTTTTTGGGAAATACGCTTAAAATCAAACCGTTGACAGCGGGACATAATGGTGAGAGGAATCTTATGCGGTTCGGTGGTAGCCAAAATAAACATCACGTGGGAGGGGGGTTCTTCAAGCGTTTTAAGCAAAGCGTTAAACGCCCCTTGGCTTAGCATATGAACCTCATCAATGATGTACACTTTTAAGCGCACTTCAGTGGGGGCATATTTCACTTTATCCCGCAGATCCCGTATTTCATCCACACCATTGTTGGAAGCCGCATCGATTTCAACCACATCAACCACTGTTCCCTGGGTAATCCCGCGGCAAGCAGCACACTGATTGCAAGGTTCAGCCGTCGGAGCCTCCTGACAGTTGACCGCCTTAGCCATGATCTTTGCTGTGCTTGTTTTCCCGGTCCCCCTTGGACCGGTGAACAGGTAAGCATGGGTATACGTTTGATTGACCAAGGCATTCTGCAAAGTTTGCGTAATGTGTTCTTGTCCTATCACATCACGAAAGGTCTGGGGCCGCCAGACACGATATAACGCTTGGTACGTCATGGTCAACCTCTCCGTTTCAAACATGCCGTCTTAATTTCCTTCTGCTTGCTTACACCCGCTTCTCCACATGAGTCTCTCCTCGCAACTTATATTATTATACCGCGGGCAAACACTTAAAAAAAGACTCTCCGCCGCCCAAAGAAAGCTCTTGCGCTTAAGCGTCCAGATAGGGGATACATACGTGAAAGGTGGTGCCATACCCTTTCGAGGAAACCCGTATCTTGCCTCCCATATCATGGATAATCCGTTGGCAGATTGAAAGGCCCAAGCCAGTCCCTTCCTCCTTGGTGGTAAAAAACGGTTCAAAAATTTTATCAATCACATAAGGCGGAATGCCTGGTCCAGTGTCCATAATATCAATGCGGATCATTTGTTCTTCCCGTAAAAGTTGAGAGGACAAGCTGAGCTGCCCTTTGTTGCCCATGGCTTCAATCGCGTTTTTACAAATATTCAGGAACACCTGTTTTAACAGCTCCTTATCTCCCAAAACCGGCGGAAGATTGGAAAAAATTTCCGTTTTGACTTCAATGCCGTATAACAAAGCTTCATTTTCAACAATGGGTAAAAACTGTTTTATCAGCTCATCCAAGTAGATTTTTTCCATACGGGTCTCCCGCGATTTACTAAGCAAGAGGAACTCGCCGACCAATTGATTAATGCGGTCAATCTCATCCAGCATAATATTGGTATACTCCACTTCCCGCGTCATGTTATGCTCCGCTAAAGTTTTATTTAAAATTTGCAAAAAACCTCGAATGCTGGTTAAGGGGTTACGAATTTCATGGGCCGTGCCGGCCGCCATTTGTCCGATCATAGCCAGCCGCTCGCTGCGGTGAATTTGATTTTCCAGAGAGCGGATATTGGTGACGTCTTTAATAAAGATATAGGCGCCTTGTTGCTGGCCTTCCGCATCGATCAGCGGGAAACTGTCAACCAGCAACTCATAGTAACTCTGGCCATTATACCAAATCATGGCCTGATTTTGAACCGTCACACCCTCAAACACACGTTTGGAGATTAATTGGCGGTCTTCAGGAAGATTTTTAAAAAGATGAAAAATATTTTGACCCTCAAAATGTTCAGGTGTGCCTCCCAGTATTTTGGCAGCCGCTGTGGAGATGGAGACGATGCTGGCCTGCTCATCTAGTAAAATTAAGCCAATGTGGGCGTTGGAGAAAATGTGCTGTAAATAAAGCGTGTGCAGAATAGAAGGTGACTCATGTGAGCAAGACATCTTGTGCATCCCTACCTTTATGAAGTACACACCGGTAAACTTTTCAAACTGAACACTGATTCAATTCAATGCCAAAAATCAAGTGAGTTTGTTAATACTTCGTAAATTTATTAATACTTCGTGTTTGGCCAGCCAAATTCCTCCCTCAATTAGGAAATTGCCAACATTATGCCCCCGACAGCCTCTCCCATTAAAAAACATATCCGTATAAGGATATGTTACCTAAACGGCAGCTGGCTGGCATAGTTGTTGAACAACCTTAGCCCCTGTAGCTTTGCGTCACTACGTTTCCGTAGCTTTGCCCTTTCAAACGATCTTGTTATGTACATATGTACGATACACTCTCATACTTCTGATTATACTAAATTAGCAATTAAATAAAAAGACACCCGGCATCATTTTGACCAAACACCTTGTCATGCAATAAAAAAACACCTTTGTTCAAGGTGTTAGTTAGCTATCTCAACTTTCGCACCTTGAAAAACACGAGAATCCCTTGATTTCACTGGGGAATTTGGCCAAAAAACGCGAAAAACACCCAATCCTTTGGTAAAATGAAGTTGCCTAAAACTAACACTTACCAAGGAA
>NZ_BMKZ01000074.1 GCF_014644735.1 Caldalkalibacillus thermarum
CAGCAATACCTCCAAGTGCAAGGTTTTTGTAGGTGGTTTTTGAAAAACCCTTGCACTTAATTTCGCCAAAAATAGGTCTTTTCCTTTCAATATCAACATTTTTGTGTTTTTCAGCAAACCCTAATTAAGAAATGAATATATTTATTGGTCATCCCCATTATGAGCGAGCGCTACAACCATGAATGAAAATAGTGAACTGATTGAAGGGGACATTTTAATCGAAAAGGATAAACCAGCCTCATCTTGAAATTGTCTTCCGGGCTAGGCCACCTGGCAGAAGGATCTGTAAAGCTAGATGTGTGTTCACTTAAAAAATGTAACTTCTTCCAAACCCCCTCCTATTCTTAGACTCTACGAATCTAGTATAGTGAAAGGTCTTTATACAGGCTTTAAAACAATGGGAATAGGAGGAATACAATGCTAAGAAAAGTTGCCTTATTGTTCAGCATGACGGTGCTTATCCTTGGTTCATTAGGTGTAATGCATGCTCAAGAAGTGGACGCATCTACAGGTTGTAATATATGGAGTGGGACTCAAGTTCAGGTCGGTGAGGTGGATACTGCTGCTATACATCAGGAACTGTCTCAAGTGATCGAAGACATCCTTGGCCAGTATAAACCTTACTTACCTCAGCAAACAGAACAGCAAAAGCCTCCTGCTGAAAACAACAAAGACGGAGCACAGAACTCTGAATCTAAGCAGCAATATCAAGCTCCCCAAAATGATGTGGATGCTCAGTCTCAAGCAGATGCAGGGGTTTCGTTAAGCGCCGATGAACAAAAAATGGTAGAACTGGTTAACCAAGAACGTCAAAAGCGCGGTTTGTCACCTTTAAAAGTAGATGCAGATCTGGTTAAAGTAGCCCGCATTAAGGCACAAGATATGATTGACAACAATTATTTTGATCATCATTCTCCAACCTATGGTTCGCCGTTTGACATGTTAAATCACTTTGGGGTTGAGTTCCGTATCGCGGGTGAAAATCTTGCTGGGAATCCGTCTGTTGAAGGAGCTCATCAGTCATTAATGAACTCTGACGGACACCGGGCTAACATCTTAAATGGACAGTATGGCAAAGTGGGGATCGGCATTGTTGACGGTGGTCCATACGGCAAAATGTTTGTTCAACTCTTTACTGACTAAGCGACCAAGTTTCTATACACTTAAGTTAACACCTTAAAAGGGAGGCTGAGACAGGCCTCCCTTTGCAGATTTTTGCTGTTCCTACTTTAATAAGTCCTGCTAAATGGAGTCATCACTGTATAACTATTGTATTCAGAAGATCACATCCATAACAGCTTATTTTGCCTGGTGAAAAAGATCTGATAGATCATATTAATCACGAAGGTGACCAGGTGTCCGTTTCGATTGGGGAACATTTAGGTTATGATAGTGCCATGGATAGAGATTGGTAGGGAGGCAGGTACATGCAGAACAAAAAGGAGAATAATGTTTCTATTTCTTATCACGGCTCACTTTACCAAGCCCGTTTTATTGAGCGGCCCAATCGTTTTGTGGTTCGCTGTGAATTGTTAGGACAGTCCCAAAAAGGTACGTCGGTTAATGATCCAGGTTTAGCAAAAAACGTCGTGGAAGCCCACCTTCCCGATCCGGGGCGGCTCAAAGAGCTTCTTGTTCCCGGACGGACATTGTGGCTGAAGGCCAGCAACAAACCTGAGCGGAAAACGAAATGGTCCGTTGTTTTCTGCGAGACACCCGGCGGAAAGAGCTTAGTTTCACTTGATTCTACTTTACCAAACCGTCTCATCACTCTGGCGCTTGAAGCCAATGCATTAGAGGAGCTTCGGGACTGGTCCCTGGTTCAACCCGAATTTAAAATGGGAGGTTCTCGTTGGGATTTTTTATTAACCCATATCCGGGATGGGCGCAAACTGGCCTTAGAAATTAAAAGTGTGACACTTGTGAGGAATAAGATCGCCTTGTTTCCTGATGCTGTTACGCTGCGTGGAACAAAGCATCTTCGAGAATTGGCTCATCTTGCTAGAAAGACAGAGTGGGAAGCGGCCGTTCTGTTTGTGGTTCAGCGGGATGATGTTATACGAGTCGAGGCAGCCCGTGATATCGACCCCTGCTTTGCTGATGAATTAGAGAAGGCAAGGGCTAGCGGTGTTCAGTTGTTGGGGAGGAAATGCCATATCACCCTTAATGAAGTGACACTGGGGGGCAAGGTTCCGGTCATTACAGGATCTCCCATTAAACAAACAATGTAGACCAGGATGCTTTGCCCTTGTGGTTATTTCCTAGAAAATGAGAAAATTCGCACCATTCAACATTGGCCATAAAAAAACCTCTAAACATGGAACAGATTGTCGTTTTATTGTGAATCATGGAAGTTAAGAGTGCTTCTGACATTCTTTTTTTGCTGAAAAAATCGACAAATGGACAAGATTATTGTAAGCTGATAAATGGAGTTTATTTTCCTTTAGCGAAAGACTAGATGGGAGGATGACGCATGAATATCCATGAATATCAAGCAAAACAAGTGCTTAAACAATACGGTGTAAGCGTTCCCGAAGGGCACGTGGCCTTCACTGTAGATGAAGCAGTGGAAGCAGCCGAAAAACTGGGAACCGATGTTGTGGTAGTCAAAGCTCAAATTCATGCTGGCGGACGCGGAAAAGCGGGCGGTGTTAAAGTGGCCAGAAGCTTGGATGAAGTGCGTACATATGCGTCCGAGCTCCTGGGTAAAGTGCTTGTCACCCATCAGACAGGGCCGGAGGGTAAAGAAGTCAAACGCTTATGGATTGAACAGGGCTGCAATATTGAGAATGAATATTATATTGGAGTAGTGGTAGACCGCTCGACTGGCCGGGTTGTGATGATGGCGTCTGAAGAGGGCGGAACGGAGATTGAAGAGGTGGCAGCCAAAACGCCTGAAAAAATCTTTACCGAGGTGATTGATCCTGCGGTAGGATTGATGCCTTTCCAAGCACGTAAACTGGCTTATGCGATCAACATCCCTAAAAATCTGGTCAACAAAGCCGTTAAATTTATGCTTGGTTTATATCAAGCATTTGTAGATAAGGATTGCTCCATGGCGGAAATTAATCCGCTCGTCACCACTAAAGAAGGTGATGTACTAGCCCTTGATGCCAAGTTGAACTTTGATTCCAATGCCCTTTTCCGTCATCCTGACATTGTGGAGTTGCGCGATCTGTCTGAAGAAGACGAAAAAGAGATTGAAGCTTCCAAATATGACCTCAGTTACATTAGCCTGGACGGAAATATCGGCTGCATGGTGAACGGGGCTGGACTGGCCATGGCTACCATGGACATTATTAAATATTACGGTGGAGAGCCGGCCAACTTCCTGGATGTGGGGGGAGGCGCATCCACGGAGAAGGTAACCGAAGCGTTCAAAATTATTTTATCTGATCCTAAAGTCAAAGGGATTTTTGTTAACATTTTTGGCGGAATCATGAAATGTGACGTGATTGCGAATGGCATTGTGGAAGCAGCCAAGCAAGTGGGCCTCAATGTTCCCCTTGTCGTTCGCCTGGAGGGGACCAATGTGGAACTTGGCAAGCAGATTTTAAATGAATCGGGGCTTAATATCATTGCTGCGGAATCCATGGCTGACGGTGCTCAAAAAATCGTTGAGCTTGTGAAGTAAAGATAATAAAGGAGAAAGGCAGGGAAAACGATGAGTATTCTCGTTAACAAAGATACAAAAGTCATTTGTCAAGGTATTACAGGGTCTGCTGGTTTATTCCACACCAAAGCAGCTATCGAATACGGCACCAAAATGGTTGGAGGAGTGACTCCAGGCAAAGGCGGGACGGAAGTAGAGGGTGTTCCTGTTTTTGATACGGTACAAGAAGCCAAGGAGGCTACGGGTGCTACCGCTTCTGTCATTTATGTCCCTCCCGCTTTTGCGGCAGATGCCATTATGGAGGCTGTCGATGCCGAACTGGACCTTGTCGTCTGCATCACTGAAGGCATTCCTGTACTGGATATGGTTAAAGTGAAACGTTATATGGAAGGCAAGAAAACACGCCTGATCGGTCCTAACTGCCCAGGTGTCATTACACCGGAAGAATGCAAAATTGGGATCATGCCCGGTTACATCCACAAAAAAGGTCACATCGGGGTCGTCTCCCGCAGCGGAACCTTAACCTATGAGGCTGTGCACCAGTTAACCTCACGTGGAATTGGTCAATCAACAGCTGTGGGCATTGGAGGTGACCCTGTCAACGGCACCAACTTTATTGATGTGTTGAAGTTATTTAATGAGGATCCGGACACTTATGCTGTGATTATGATTGGTGAAATCGGTGGTACAGCAGAAGAGGAAGCGGCAGAATGGATCAAAGCCAACATGAAAAAACCTGTGGTAGGCTTTATCGGTGGACAAACTGCACCTCCAGGCAAGCGGATGGGTCACGCTGGCGCTATTATTTCGGGAGGAAAAGGAACAGCAGCAGACAAAATTGCCAAGCTGGAAGAGTGTGGCGTAAAAGTGGCCCGCACCCCGGCTGTAATCGGTGAAACCCTGGTATCCGTGCTGGAAGAGCATGGACTATTAGAAAAATGTAAAACACATGATCCTCAATAATCCGTTCCCATCGGGAGGCATCTTGAGAAGCTACACCAAGTGCTGGTGTAGCTTTTTTGTCATCTGGACCTTTTTCCAATGAGGAGTGTCAAGGGCAATTGAATAGCCGTTTGTTGGCAAAGGGGGATGTAGGGAATGCGCGATGTTTTACTGGGGCTGGCCATCACACCCGGTGTCGGCTGGAAAACGATTTATTATCTATTGCAAGGAGGATTAGACCAGACAGGATTTAACTTAAGTGCTGCCCAATGGAAAAAATATTTTAAACGTTTGACAGATCACCAAGCCCGGGCATTAAGCCAGACACTGAACACAGATAAGATAACCGATTATAAAAAACAACTTGAAGATAAACACGTTGGTTTCTTCACCATAACCGATGACATTTATCCTGCTCAGCTGAAGGAGATCGCCCAACCACCTTGGCTTTTGTTTGTCAGGGGAAATGTGGAGCTCTTAAACGCTCCTTGTTTAGCAGTTGTCGGTTCGCGGAAAACGACGGCTTACGGCCAGGCAGTGACCAAGCAGATTGTTCCCAAACTGACGGAGTACGGATTAAGCATTGTCAGCGGAATGGCGTTGGGGATTGATGCGCTTGCCCATCAAGCAGCCCTTGAAGCAGGAGGAGGGACGATTGCTGTTTTGGGAGCGGGCATCGACATCATTTATCCCCAACAAAACCGGCATTTGTATCATAGGCTCTTGCACCATGGCCTGCTTATTTCTGAATATCCTCTCCAAACGGCACCCCACCCCGGATTTTTCCCCCAACGCAACCGCATCATTGCCGGGATAAGTTTCGGAGTGCTTGTCGTGGAAGCGGCGCAAAAAAGCGGGTCACTGATTACAGCTCAGTATGCTCTGGAAAACGGACGGGAGGTCTTTGCGGTACCAGGATCCATCTTTAACCCGCAATCGGCAGGAACCAATCACTTGATTCAACAGAACGGGGCCAAGCTGGTTAGCTCTTATCAGGACATTCTGGAAGAGTTGCAACACTTCCTCCCCCGGGATGAGCCGCCATCTCTATCAAAAACAGCGGGATTAAATGAACTCGAAATGGCAGATGATAAAGAGAAGATGCTTCTAGCGTTGTTAAATGAAGAAAGAATGCATATTAATGAACTACATCATAAAAGTGGCTTATCTTTCAGTGAGATCCAGCGGATTCTGCTCAAGCTGGAAATGAAGAAGCTGGTCATCGCTCTTCCGGGATCCTTTTATCAACGGCAACAGCTCCCTTCCAAATCATAAAGGGCTGTAGTATGAGTAAAATTTCAGAGGGCAAACACACATTCGCCAATCCCTCTTCATGCCGTTAATAGCTCGTCTGTTAACGGCATGAAGAGGCCCCTAAAAAGCAAAAGA
>NZ_BMKZ01000075.1 GCF_014644735.1 Caldalkalibacillus thermarum
GGTTTTACACACTTTTGTACGCGAAACAGGAAAGGAAACTTCATGGTGGGACGAAAGACGGAAAAGAAACGTCTCAGGCGGAGCATTGGTAAAATACAGACAACATTGCGTTTGATTCGCCATTGGCCTATTCCTGAGCAGGTTGAGAAGATTAATCAGATGTTGCGAGGGCACTACAATTATTATGGAATGGCAGGAAATTTAAAGTCACTCTACAAGGTGTACCAAGCAACAGATAAATATTGGCACAAGATGTTATGCAGCCGTAGCAGGAAAGGTTATGTGACATGGGAGAGATATGCCCAAATCAAATCCTGGTTTCCTATTGTGCGTCCGAGAATTTCAATCCCTTATAAGGAATTGAAATTGTACGTCATACTGTGAATCCATTTCTGAAGAGCCCGGTGCGGGAAATCTGCACGCCGGGTTCTGTGGGGGTTCGGGCCACCAATTGGGTGGCCTCTCTACCCGGAGACGGGGGTTAATCACCCCCTCCTACTCGATTCCCTGCTCCCATTTTCTCCATTTTATGAGTCAATCTGTCCGTCTATTGAATATAACAATCATACATAGCCCTTCCTGATACAGCAGAAAGGAGACAGGGACATCCCAAGTGAGTACAGACCATCGTCATTCGCTCTTATATGTCGCTGTGGGAGATTCATTAACGGCAGGCATCGGCACGTTGCTTAAACCCGGTTTTGTCCAGCTGTACAAGCAAAAGGCTGAGCGTGCTTTGAAAAGGAAGATACAGGTTCAAGTGTTTGCGAAAAACGGAGCTTCTTCTGAAGATATTCTTCATATGCTGTCACGTCCCCACCTGCAGCAAGCCGTCAGAAAAGCACACTTGATCACCCTCAGTGCTGGGGGTAACGATCTGCGCCAGGCAGCCAAACCGTTTTTTAACTTACCTCCGACAGAAGTCTCCCACTTCTAAGCGAAGCGAAAGTGGGAGATGAATGTCGGTTTGATGTAGCCTCAATATGATGAGTGTGGTAAAATAAAATCAAACAAACGTTCGTATTGTGGGCAGGTGATGCGGATATGGCCAACAAAGCCTACAAATTCCGTNAAAATGCTTGAGGAACGTCAACACATCTATGACACGTTCAAAGACGACAAAGAAGCTTTGAAACAGCACACATTTCCCACTCCGGCCAAGTACAAAAAAGATTTTCCGTGGCTTAAAGAAGTCGATAGCCTTGCCCTGGCAAACGCTCAATTAAACTTGCAAAAAGCATTCACCAACTTCTTCTCTGGCCGGGCGGGATTTCCCAAGTTCAAAAGCCGCAAGGCCAAACAGTCGTATACCACAAACATAGTCAATGGCAACATGAAGCTTGCCGATGGCTATATCAAGCTACCCAAACTGAAATGGATCAAGATCAAACAACACCGTGACATACCGCCACACCACATGATCAAGTCCTGTACGATCACGAAAACGAAAACAGGAAAATACTTCATCTCCATTCTGACTGAGTATGAACACCAACCGGTGCCAAAAGAAATAGAAAACGTTGTTGGGCTCGATTTTTCCATGAATACGCTGTATGTCGATAGCGAGGGTAAGAGCGCCAATTATCCTCAATTTTATCGGCAAGCTTTGGAAAAACTGGCCCGAGCCCTCCATTTCGGTCAAAGCGTTCATGACAACGGCTGGGGCCTGTTCACTACTTTCCTTCAATACAAGTTAGCAGAACAGGGAAAGAAGCTGATCAAAATCGACAAATGGTTCCCCTCATCCAAAACGTGTTCACATTGTGGACGGGTGAAGGCATCTCTGTCTCTCACAGAACGCCAGTTCCGTTGTGCATGCGGTTTTGTGGCAGACCGAGACACCAACGCCGCCATCAATATCAAAAAGGAAGGTCTGAAACAGTTAGGGACTGCCTGACTGGACCTCGAACCGTGGGGCACACGGGGATCGCTCGGTCAACTTCCCATCATGAGATGGGATTACCCGAGAAGCCCCCACCTCTAAGCGTTAGCGTAGGTGGTGGGAGTATGTCACGCAGTCTGTGAACGCCATTGGACGATTGGCTCAGAGGGGAGTTATCTTATTTGTCACGGTGTTGCCCTACTTGTTTGCTGTGGCCCTGGTGGGGATTCCGGTTTATGCGATTCTTTACCGTTGGCGTCGTCGCAAAGCATAGCATGCAGCAGAAAGGATTGCAGCGATGGTGAAAGAAATACTAATGCTTCTCGGGGAAGATGTGGAAACGCTGGCTAAAGACCTGTTGGGTATCCAGCGTTTGACAGAACGGTGTCAAGCTTATGCGGCTCCACAGCGAACTGAACATGATCACCTATTTGGGAACGCTATTAGGCGGCATTATCGGACTGGTTCAGGGGCTGGCCAATCATGCTGTTTTATTCGCTTTGACTTGGCTTTCATTCTTTGGTTCGTCCTGGCGCAAGAGTTGGTGACGCTGGTTAAAAAACGTTTTGTAGCCCAGTTGAACAAAGAGGATCACGGTTAAAGCCACGCAGCCGGAGATCCCAAGCATAATGGCAATTTGGTACTGCACAGCCGTTAACGGGGAAGCTCCGGCCAATATTTGTCCCGTCATCATGCCTGGCAAAAAGACAATGCCCATCCCCACCATAGAGTTGATCGTAGGTAAAATGGCAGAGTTAAACGCATGTTTAATAACCGGATTGCTGGCCATCTGGGGAGTGGCGCCCAGCATCAGGGCCGCTTCAATCTGCTGCCGTTGTGTTTTCATTCCTTCAACTAACCGCTCCACACCAAGGGTGATACCTGTCATGGAGTTGCCGATCATCATTCCGGCCAAGGGAATGAAGTAACGGGGTTCATACCAGGGGGCAACCTGCACCACAACAAGAATGAAGTAGAAGATGCTGAGCAATGTGCCAGTCATCATGGACAGGGCAATGATTTGTTTTAATCGCAGGCTGAGGGGCTTCTGTACCCGTTGGAAAATGTTGAAAATCGCAAAGGTCAGCATGATGAACAGGGCCAAAATGGCGTAGACCATCCGTTGTGCTTCAAAGATAAAGGTCAAGATGTAGCCTACCAAAATCAGCTGCAACGTCATCCTTATCACAGAGATGAGCAGCTCTTTTTCCCGTTCAATTTTTTTAAATCTGAATATGATTAAAAGGATCAACACAAAAACATAGGCGCAAGCTAGCTGCCAAAAACCGAGTTCAATCGTGTCCATCCGAGCTTCACTCCTTTATAATCGTCACATCCCCGTTTTTAAGTTCCAGCAGGCGGTCAGCATATTGTTCTGCTACCCGTTTGGAGTGGGTAATCATTGCCAGGGTTTTGCCCTGTGACTTCACATAATCCACGATATGGCTCATCACCATGTCCTCCGTCTTTTCATCCAACGCTGAGGTGGGCTCATCCAGCAAAAACACTTCTGGATTGATTAACAGGACCCGGGCCAGGGAGAGGCGCTGCTTTTCTCCACCGGACAGGTTAAACACCTCATCATCAAGTTGTTTGGGCAAGTGAACAAGTTCCAGCATGTGTTGGAGTGTGTCGTCAGTGGCTGGCGGTTGCTCTGTAAATTCTAAGCCGGCCAGTAAATCTTCTCTGACTGTATCCCTGAACACAACGGGATCTTGCGGCACCATGATCACTTCCCGCCTTAAGCGGACAGGGTCCCAGAGTTCGACCGGCTTGCCTTTGTATATAATTTGCCCAGCATCAGCACTGAGCAGGTGATTTAACAGTTTAAACAGGGTGGACTTGCCACTGCCGCTCTCCCCTATAATGCACGTCACCTGCTGAGCCGGGATCGTAAGCTCGTGAATATGTAAAATGTCCTTGTAACGAACATTTTTTAAGGCAAACATTCCCTCGTCCTCCTTAATACTGGAAGGGTTCCCGGATAGCGTACACCTTGGCGGTCAGATTGTCAACATATGGTATAAAGTAAGACCTGCCGCTGATTGCTGGCAGGTCTTTTTTAGGATTAGAACCAATCATAGGGTGTTTCTTGATAAACATAATAATTGAGCCAATTGGCAAACAATAAATGGGCATGTGAGCGCCACTTGTTGGGCGGAGCAAGGTGAGGATCATCATTGGGATAATAATGTTGAGGAGGATGAATATCAAGTCCCTTGGCCAAGTCCCGCCGGTATTCATCATCCAAGGTGCGGGCGTCATATTCAGGATGGCCAGTAATGAAAATTTGTCTGCCATCCTTGGAGGCGACCAGATAAACACCGGCCTCTTCTGAAAGGGCTAATACATCCAGCTCGGGTACTTTTTCCACATCTTCCAGACGTGTTTCGGTATAGCGGGAATGGGGGACCAAGAACTCCTCATCAAATCCGCGCAGCAACTTAATGCCTTCCTTTAAGGTTTTATGGGTGAAAACACCGAACAGCTTCCGCGGCAGCGGATGTTTAAGAATACCATAGTGATGGTATAAGCCGGCCTGTGCCCCCCAGCAAATGTGGAGGGTGGAGGTGACGTTCACCGTAGACCAGTCCATAATGGTTTGCAGTTCTTTCCAGTAATTCACATCCGCAAAGGGCAGGTGTTCCACAGGTGCACCGGTAATAATAAATCCATCAAATTTGCGTGCTTTTACCTCATCAAATGTTTTATAGAACTGTTCCAGGTGGGATTTCGGTGTGGTTTTGGACGTATGGGTGATGGGACGCAACAGCGTGATATTCACCTGCAAGGGCGTGTTGCCTAACAGGCGCAACAACTGTGTTTCTGTTTTTTCTTTTTCAGGCATCAGATTGAGGATTAATATGTTTAACGGGCGGATATCTTGATGATAGGCCCGTTTTTCGCCCATAACAAATATATTTTCTTTTTGCAGAATCTCTTTGGCTGGCAGGTTATCAGGGATATTAATGGGCATGGTGCAACCCCCTCCTTGTTCAACAATGATTTTAAAGCTTATTTTAACATGAAATGATCAGGAGAAAAGAGCAAATTTTATGTTTTGTATATCTTATGTGAAAAGAATTGATGGTACCGTCAAGAATTTTGTGTAATGTAAATGGGGTAGGGTTTCTCTGAAATGGATTTGAATTGATAGGGGACTGATTTTCTCCACACAGGAGACTGAATATTCAGTCTCCTGTGTGGAAAGGGAG
>NZ_BMKZ01000076.1 GCF_014644735.1 Caldalkalibacillus thermarum
GACGAGGTAGATAGGTCTGGAGTGGAAGCGCAGCAATGCGTGGAGCGACCAGATCCTAATCGGTCGAGGGCTTAACCCATTCACGCGTGGCACCGGTGAATCGTTGCTGTTATCTAATTTTCAGGGTACAACTCATGTTTGCTCAGCCGCTCGCACTGACGCTTACAGGCGGCTTCGCAAACAGGACGTGTACCAAGAAACTTAAGCAACATTCAGAGTGACCAAGCACTCTGTTTTAGCGGAGAAATGAATAAGAGAGGGACTGTGTCCGACGTGGCCTGCAAACGCAGTGCGAGACACGGAGGACACAGTCCCGAACGGTCTGGTGACGATAGCGGAGGGGACACACCCGTTCCCATTCCGAACACGGAAGTTAAGCCCTCCAGCGCCGATGGTACTTGGGGCGGGAGCCCCTGGGAGAGTAGGTCGTTGCCAGGCCTTAAACAAAAGTCTATCCAAGGATTGGATAGACTTTTTTCTTTTATTTCCTAAATAGAAGAAGTAAGCAGTAAAGGATTGAAATTATTGCCTGTCCAAGATTGTATTTTACATCGGTCGATAAATAATAAAGATCATTGACAATAAATTTGTCATCAATTATTTTAACTTACCTCCGACAGAAGTCTCCCACTTCTAAGCGAAGCGAAAGTGGGAGATGAATGTCGGTTTGATGTAGCCTCAATATGATGATTGTGGTAAAATAAAATCAAACAAACGTTCGTGTTGTGGGCAGGTGATGCGGATATGGCCAACAAAGCCTACAAATTCCTTCTGTATCCAACACAAGAACAAGAACAACTGCTCGCCAAAACGTTCGGTTGTGTCCGTTTCGTCTACAACAAAATGCTTGAGGAACGCATACAAATTTATGAAAAGTTCAAAGACGACAAAGAAGCCTTGAAACAGCACAAATTTCCCACTCCGGCCAAGTACAAAAAAGAGTTTGTATGGCTCAAGGAAGTAGACAGTTTGGCATTAGCCAATGCCCAGTTAAACTTAAAGCAGGCATTCACCAACTTCTTCTCTGGCCGGGCGGGATTTCCCAAGTTCAAAAGCCGCAAGGCCAAACAGTCGTACACGACAAATGTGGTCAACGGAAACATTAAGCTTGCCGATGGCTATATCCAGTTACCCAAACTGAAATGGGTCAAATTGAAGCAACATCGGCAGATTCCTGTTCACCACATTATCAAGGCTTGTACGATCACCAAAACGAAAACAGGAAAATATTTTATCTCCATCCTGACAGAATACGAGCACCAACCGGTGCCAAAAGACGTGAAAAACGTGGTGGGGTTGGACTTTTCCATGAATACGCTGTATGTCGATAGCGAGGGTAAGAGAGCCAATTATCCTCGATTTTACCGGCAAGCCTTAGAAAAACTGGCCCGAGCCCAACGGGTGCTGTCACGACGCAGGAAAGGTTCCAACCGTTGGCACAAACAGCGGCTGAAAGTCGCCCAGTTGCACGAAAAGATTGCCAACCAACGTCAGGACTTTTTGCATCAAGTTTCACGGCAATTGGCCAACCGGTATGATGGGGTGGTGATCGAAGACCTCAACATGAAGGGGATGGCTCAAGCCCTCCATTTCGGTCAAAGCGTCCACGACAACGGCTGGGGCCTGTTCACCTCTTTCCTTCAATACAAGTTAGCAGAACAGGGGAAGAAACTGATCAAAATCGACAAATGGTTCCTCTCATCCAAAACGTGTTCACATTGTGGACGGGTGAAGGCATCTCTGTCTCTCACAGAACGCCAGTTTCGTTGTGAATGCGGTTTTGTGGCAGACAGAGACACCAACGCCGCCATCAATATCAAAAAGGAAGGTCTGAAACAGTTAGGGACTGCCTAACTGGATCTCGAACCGTGGGGCACACGGGGATCGCTCGGTCAACTTCCCATCATGAGATGGGATTACCCGAGAAGCCCCCACCTCTAAGCGTTAGCGTAGGTGGTGGGAGTATGTCACTACTCTTGTAGCTGTGACTTTAACATTGCTGACCAATTCCTATGGTCTTCGGGGAAGTAACATAAGCAAAAGTATGGGAGAGGATATGAATGAACAAAGCTTGGTGGAAAGAAGCAGTTGTGTACCAAATTTATCCCCGTAGCTTTAAGGACAGCAACGGAGACGGCATAGGTGATTTACAAGGCATTATCTCAAAATTGGATTATTTAAACAAGCTGGGCATTGATGTCATTTGGCTTTGTCCTGTTTATCAGTCTCCGAATGATGACAATGGGTATGATATTAGTGACTACTATCAAATCATGGATGAATTTGGGACTATGGATGACTTTGATCAACTGCTGGCGGAAGCCCATAAGCGGGGCCTTAAGGTGATGATGGACCTTGTGGTCAACCACACCTCAGATGAGCATGCTTGGTTTATTGCCTCACGCTCTTCAACTGACAATGACAAGCGGGATTATTATATATGGAAAAAACCAAAGCCGGACGGAAGCCCGCCAAACAACTGGGGCGCTACTTTTGGGGGATCCGCTTGGGAATACGATGAACAAACCGGAGAATATTATTTGCATTTATTCAGCAAGAAACAGCCTGACCTGAACTGGGAAAATCCACGGGTGCGGCAGGACATTTATGAGATGATGAAGTGGTGGCTGGATAAAGGCGTTGACGGTTTCAGAATGGATGTAATTAACCTTATCTCCAAAGATCAAAACTTTCCAGATGGTGTTGTGCCTGAAGGACATGAGTATGGGGATGGCAGTCCTTTCTACATGAATGGTCCGCGCATCCATGAGTTTTTGCAAGAAATGAACAGGGAAGTGCTGTCAAAATATGACATCATCACAGTTGGAGAAATGCCCGGTGTCGATACAGAGCAAGCCAAGCTGTACACCGCTGAACACCGGCGCGAACTGCAAATGGTTTTCCATTTTGAACACGTTTCCCTGGGTGATGGCCAATACGGTAAATGGTCTCCGGGGGAGTGGAAATTGACTGATCTAAAGCGTATTTTCTCCAAATGGCAGACTGCACTGGATCAAGAAGGGTGGAACTCGCTGTATTGGAGCAATCACGACCAGCCTCGCGCGGTTTCCCGCTTTGGAAATGATAGTGAGGAATACCGGGAAGTATCTGCCAAAATGTTGGCCACTTGTTTGCACATGCTCAAAGGGACTCCGTACATTTATCAGGGTGAAGAGATCGGCATGACCAATGTCCGTTTTGAGCAGATAGATGATTATCGGGATATTGAAACCTTGAATGCCTATCGGGATTTAGTTCAAGGCGGTAAATTGTCCCATGAGGCGATGATGAAAGCGATCCATGAACGAAGCCGTGACAATGCCAGAACTCCTATGCAATGGAATGATCAAAAACATGCTGGTTTTACTACTGGTACGCCATGGATTGCCGTTAATCCCAACTATAAATCCATTAATGTGGAGCAAGCATTAAACGATCCGAATTCCATCTTTTATTATTATCAAAAGCTGATTCAATTGCGGAAAACATACGATGTGATTGTTTATGGCCAATATCGCCTCATCATGGAAGAGGATGAACAGATTTATGCCTATCTCAGACAGTTAGGAAATCAGACCTTGCTCGTCATCACTAATTTTTCTGAGGAACAGCCTGTGTTTAGATTGCCGGACAATGTAACATACAGCAGCAAACAGTTGCTGATCAGTAATTACAATGTTGATGAACAAGATGAGATCAGACAGACTAAACTTCGGCCTTATGAAGCACGGGTTTACTTGTTAACCACATAATCCTGTAAAAGGCAAGTGCTCTTTAACAAGCTTCTTTGTTAAGATTTATAAATAAAAGGGGATTAAAATGGCTGACGAAGGGGTACAGTGATAGTGTATAATCAATGGTACAACCCCTCATACATAGCTATAGTAAGCGGGGGGTTGGTTAAAATAAAGGTGGAGGTGGTTATTTATGGAAATGTCACGTAAGGCCATTCCTTATACGCCTAATGATAAAGCGTTAAGCGAGATGACCATTGCCATTGTGTCAACGGCTGGGGCTCACCTGAAAGACCAAGACCCGTTTAACACCGCTGGTGACCATACGTACCGCTTGATTAGCGGAGATGCGGATACATCCCAGTTTACCGTTACACATGGGGCACCGAAGGAACATTACAATACAGATGAACCAAAAAAAGACATTAATGTGATTTTCCCCTTGGATCGTTTGCGTGAATTAAAAGAAGAGGGCTTTATCGGCGATGTGAACAATAAGCATATTTCCATGATGGGATACGCCATGCGCTTAAAACAAATTTTGGACGAGACCGTCCCACAAGTGGCCAAGGAAATCACCAAGTCCAAAGCAGATGCTGTTTTGCTGACTGCTGGATGACCGCTGTGTCACCGTACCGTGGTCGCGGTACAACGTGCCATTGAAATGCAAGGTATTCCAACCGTGCTGGTCACTCTGGACAAGGAGCAGTCCGGCTTAATGAGACCGCCCCGGGCCATTCACCCGGTTGGCTTCCAATTTGGCCATTCACTGGGTAAGCCCCATGACGTCGAAACTCAAAAAGCGGTGATTAAAGAAGCCCTACAGCAGCTGACGATTAAACAAGAGCCAGGTCAGATTCATGACAAAGAATTTCCCAGTTACTGAGTGAGAGACTAATATCATAGCCAAACAACAGGCGAAATCATGTGCCCCCTCTCATTGTGAGAGGGGTTATACTTTATCGCTTCCACCTTAATGTTGATAATTCATGTCAGCATGATCATTGGATTTTGTTAAACTGGATATAACGGTGTGACATACTCCCACCACCTACGCTAACGCTTAGAGGTGGGGGCTTCTCGGGTAATCCCATCTCATGATGGGAAGTTGACCGGGCTATCCCCGTGTGTCCCACGGTTCAGTTGACTAGGAAGGCAACAAGCGTAAGCCTTCCTGCAAAATATTTTTTGCGGCATTGATGTCCCTGTCATGATGTGTACCACACGATGGACACGTCCATTCCCGCAAGCCGAGGTTTTTTACTTCTTTATGGCGATAGCTA
>NZ_BMKZ01000077.1 GCF_014644735.1 Caldalkalibacillus thermarum
GCACCGCATAGGTGATCCCAGAATCGTACGGCTGATCCAGCGCTGGTTAAAAGCAGGCGTAATGGAGGATGGGGAATTTTATGCCAGTAAAGAAGGCACCCCACAAGGTGGCTCTATTAGTGTTTTGGTGTTAGTATAGTTTCATGGACACATATTAGTTACGTCCCTTACAATAAAAATGGGAGAGGATGTGTCCAATATGACCCGTATGACATTCAATGACGATTTTAAAAAATGATTGTGGATCTCTACCATTCAGGAACTTCTGTTAAAGATCTGTCCGGCGAATATGGCGTATCTGAAGTGACGGTTTACAGATGGATTAAGCAGTTTACTCCAGTGGGTTCTGGAGATGAGTCCATCACCCAGAAAGAGATGGTTGAGATGAAGAAGGAAATGCTCCGTCTCCAACAAGAGAATGAGATCTTAAAAAAGGCTATGGTCATATTCGCCAAAAAGTAAAGGATACTGAGTTAGCAGAATTCATTGACAATCATAAAGCAGATTATCCAGTTCATACCCTGTGTAAAGTGCTGGGGATTCCCCGAAGCACGTACTATTAAAGACTGAATCATAAAGAGTCAAACCGCGAACGTGAGAACCGGGAGATCACCCAAAGAATTATCAGCATTCATCAAAAGAGCAAACAGCGCTATGGAGCTCCCAAAATCCATCATCTGTTGAAGCAGGAAGGATTTCAAGTCAGCCTCAAGAGAGTACAGCGTTTAATGAAGAAGTCAGGTATTCGTTCCATTGTGAAAAAGAAATACAAACCCTATCCGAGCAAGGAAAAGGTAATCCAACGGGACAATCTGTCCAAACAGGATTTCACCACCAACACCATCAATGAGAAGTGGGTCGCTGATATCACCTACATTCATACCCTTAAAGATGGATGGTGTTACTTGGCTTCTGTAATGGATTTACATACCCAAAAAATCGTTGGCTATTCCTTTGCCAAATCGATGACGACTGATCTCGTCATCAAAGCGTTGGCCAATGCTTGTGATACACAACAGCCTAAACGCGGGCTTATTCTGCACACGGATTTGGGGACACAATATACGAGTGAAGCATTTGAGCAATATGTCAAATCTCAGGGNAGCCCTATTTCAATTCATAGAAGGGTGGTATAACCGTAAAAGAATCCATAGCCGCCTAGGTTACAGAACACCTCAGGAAGTGGAAGATCTTTTGAAACATTCGGCTTAAAACTTAACTTTTTTGTGTCCAGGCTATTGACTCAAATCCAACAAGAGAATACATTGAAATGGAAAGTTCAAATTAATAGGTGTATTGATATTAACTCAGCCTCATTTGAGGAATTACAGCAAATTGTTCATATCGGTCCAGAAAGAGCACAACAGATCATTGAACTCCGTCCATTCTACTCTTTAGACGATTTGTTGCGAGTAGACGGCATTGGACCATCCAGATTACAAGACATTAAAGACCAGGGACTGGCATGCGTACACCCACCAGAAGAGGATGAAAAAAATTGATGGAAAAAGGTGTCATTGACCGTATAGTAGATAACAAACACGCTGTGATTTTAATCGGGGATGATGAGAGGGAAATCATCATCCCCTCCCATCTGCTTCCTTCAGGGGCAAAAGAAGGGACTTGGTTAAAAGTTACCTTTGACGCTAATAGCGTGACTCAAATAGAAATTGATGAGGTTGAGACAGAGAGGGTTAAAGAAAGGATCAGCGCAAAATTAGCAAAACTGAGGGAAAAGAAAAAGAGTAACTTTAAGAAAAGATAAAGATTATGAACCGAATTGCTATTAAAATATAATTTAAAACAACAACCACAGATTACGAATTAATTTGCCTACTTTCTGTTTTTGAATCCTTGATATACTGTTCATCCAGATCGTGATGCACAGACCGATGAAACGTCATCAAACTATACTAACCATTTACAAAAATGAAATATTATGTATAATTTATTATTAAAGGGATTCTTCATAATTAATTGTGCTTGACATTGAAAAAAAGCAGAATCTCCCTTAGTGTAGTTGTTGTCGAGACAAACCACGAAAGGAGAGATTCTGCTTGTACCGAAAGTTTACAACAGAATTCATCGATTTGCCAGACTTCAACCTAAAATCTATGAAAAAAGTGAATGAAAACTGGATAGCGGTTCTTGAGCCCACCCCAAGATCCTACATATGCCCTTTGTGTTTCAAGAAAAGCCAAAACCATGAACGAAAAAGAACTCGCACTCTTTGTCATCGTTGGATCCCTAGTTGGGGGACTCTTTACGTGGAGGTCCCTGTTTATAGACAGCGCTGTAATGATTGTAATATCACTTGGGGAATCACTTGGCAAGGAATACCGGAACGTGGAAAAGCGACAGAACCTTTTAAACGTATAGTCGTTGAGTATTGTCACAAAAAGTCTATTGAGCTAGCTTCAAAAGAGACAGGTATTCCTTACTCTACCGTTGAGCGATGGTACTATGATACAGATCTAGAGCCATTACCTGACAGCCATACTCATAGCTCCCCAGAAGAAATATGTATTGACGAATTTGCTTTAAAAAAGGGACATCAGTACGGTTTGGTCTTACTAGATGCAAAGACTGGACACGTTTGGCAAGTATCTGAAGGGAGGAGCCGAAAGAAAATCCAATATGCCCTTGAACAATGGCCATTTAAACAGACCCCAAAAGTGGTTGTAACAGACTTAGCACCTGGAATGTCTAAGACCGTTAGGTCTATTTGGCCTAAAGCTAATATTGTGGCTGATAAATTTCATGTGCTTCAATTGCTTATTCGTTCATTAAACAACGCTCGTAAGTTGTCTGGAAGATGGGCTACCAAACATTTAAATATTCGCCACCAGCAACGTCTCCTGTTATCCAAGCCAAATCAGCTATCTAATCATGAGCTAGAACAGCTCTCTCATTGGCTAGAAGAAGACAAGCGTTTAGAAGGACTATACCAAGCATTACAAGCATTTAGACGAGTGTATGAATCTCCGAATCGAGAAGTAGCTAAACGGAATTTCAACCTATGGATTGAGCATTATTATTATCATGGTCCCAGTGTACTGAAAAGAATCTCTAAGACGTTCCTGCAATGGAAAACAGAGATCCTTAACTACTTCACATTTCGATTGACAAATGCCCCTATAGAAGGAACGAACAACTTAATTAAGACGATTAAAAGACGTGCATTCGGAATGAGAAACCTTAAACGATTTGCCATCCGGATTCGAAGAGAGTGCAAACATCCCTAACGGATGAAAAACTACGAATAAGGGAGATTCAAGCACGATTTATGGTGAAGAACCCTAATGTTGATAATTAAAATCGTTAGGCGAAAAGGAGAAGAAGATGAGTAAAAAAGGATTGTTATTCAATTGTGGTAAGTCGAAAGTGATGCATTTTGGCGAAGATGAAAATACTTTAGTAATGAGCTTTTTAGATAGTGTTTCTTCATATACTTATAATAAACATGAAAGAATAGTAGGAACAGGTGTTGTACGATGTGATATATCTTCGTTTATATTTGAGAAGTTGGAAGAGAAGGGGATAAAAACTCATTTCATTAAGAACTTGAATAATGGAAAGATGTTGGTTAAAAAAATTGATATGTTTAAATTAGAAGTCATACCAAGAAACTATGCTGCCGGTTCTATGGTTCGTAATTATCCAGTAATTCATGGAACGCGATTTGATCCACCAATTCTTAAAATCGATATGAAGTATTCTAATGATCCCATGTTGAATGATGACTACATTGTAGCGCTAGGGATAGCAACTAAAAAAGAGTTAGAGCGGATAAAAGAGTTAGCGCATGAAGTAAATAATTTTCTTTCTTCTTTCTTTTTAGAAAAAGAATTATTATTGGTAGATTTTAAATTTGAAGTTGGACGTAATGAAAAAGGAGAAATTATTGTAGGTGACGAGATTTCACCGGATGGAATGAGAGTGTGGGATAGAAATACATATGTCTCTATGGATAAAGACGTGTTTAGATTTGGAAAAGGTGATTTAGTAGAAGCATATAAAGAATTACAAAAGAGATTAATGGTATAAGGGGGATTGAAATGTCTCATACGTTTATCTCTTACCAAAAGGAACTAGCACATTATTCTTTAGATATGATGGCGGATGTACGAGCTGTAGTAAATCCAGGAGAAGTCTTCAAAGTAGAAACCATGAATGCTTTTTCTCAAGAAACAAACTCAGAACAAGAATTAAACAAAGTCATTGATATGGGGTTTCATCATCCTTTTACAGGCCCTGTTTATATAAATGGAGCGAAATCAGGGATGACTTTAGAGGTAGTCATTTATGGGATTGAAATAGATGAATATGCATACACATGTGTTTCTCGTTCTTCGGGAGTTCTTAAAGGAAGATTTCAAGGTAGGAACTATAGGAAAGTTAAAATAAATGATTCTTTATTTACTCTTGGAAATATTACTCATAACATTGAACCTTGTTTAGGCGGTATTGGCGTATCAGACCCTAAGGGAACTCGGAATGGTGCTACAGGTAAGCATGGCGGAAATTTAGACTTTAGATGGTTAAGATCTGGATCTAAAGTGTATCTGCCTATTGCTAAGGATGGCGGATTTCTATATATGGGCGATTTGCATGCTAGACAAGGCAATGGAGAACTATCTGGAATTGCATTAGAATCTTCAGGGACAGTGGAATTGAGTGTACAATTACATGCCTCTTCTATTCCAACCCCAATATTAGAACTAGATAATGAAATTTTAATAGTAGGCTATGGAGAGACCTTTGATGAAGCAGTCAAGTTAGCTGCTGAGATTTCTGTTGATATAGTTTCTAAATCAAAAAACATCGAACCTGTAGATGCATATATGTTTTTAGGTTTGTCCTCAGATATTGTTACTGGGCATTTAACTGGTACCGTCAAGAATTTTGTGTAATGTAAATGGGGTAGGGTTTCTCTGAAATGGATTTGAATTGATAGGGGACTGATTTTCTCCACACAGGAGACTGAATATTCAGTCTCCTGTGTGGAAAGGGAG
>NZ_BMKZ01000078.1 GCF_014644735.1 Caldalkalibacillus thermarum
ACACGTGTATCCGTTTGTGCTAGTAGATGCTATTTATACGAAAGTCCGGGAGGATGGACGAGTACGCTCCAGAGCCGTGTTGATCGCTACAGGAGTGAATGAGGAAGGATATCGAGAAATTCTTGGCTTGCAAATCGGAAACAGTGAATCGGAGTCCAGCTGGAGCGAGTTCTTCGGATGGCTGAAAGACCGGGGACTCCGGGGAGTGGACTTGATCATCTCGGATCAGCACGGTGGGCTGGTGCAAGCCATTTTAAACAAAGAGGATCTGGTCATCGCCAAAGCATTGCAACCAATGATTGTCCAACATAGTCACAAGATCACCGATGCTTTTTATGGCGGCTTGACTGAAATACCGGAATTGTTGAACCTCATTGAACAGCACAGTTCTGTTGAGTGGCTAAAAGAAACATTGCGCGTTCATTTAACTGAACTTTTTGCAGGGCATATTGATGAAGCCTTTATGCAAAAAAGGATGCGAGTCGCCACGACCCATGTACAGATTGGACTGGAGCCAAAATGGTATATCGCTTCATTCTAACGCCTGTTTACCTCAATTACGAATACTCTTGAGGAAACACTATCCAGCCGTGAGGATTATACCAAAGCTATCCTGGTCGTTAGCAAGTTATTTAATTTAGAGCAACAGGTTGTGCTAACTTCATATGAACAACAACTTGAACAACTCCGCGTCCAAACTGAACAAGACAAACAAAACATGAAAGATTCGGTTCACAAAGCGGCAGAAGAACTGGCCACCATCTCACAGAATTTGACAGCCTCTTTAGAAGAATTAGCCGCTCAGTCGAAAGAGATTGTTAAAATGGCCAACCAAGGAAGTGTCCACAGCAGTCATGTTGAAGAAAAAGCGCAAGGCGGTCACAAACAATTGTCTGAGCAACAGGAATTGTTTACCCAGATTGAGCGGAGTGTGGAGGCCATTACCACAGAAATGGACCGCTTAGAGGAGACATCAAATGATATTCAGCAAGTAATTAATATTGTGACAGACATTGCTGATCAGACTAACCTACTAGCGCTGAACGCAGCCATTGAAGCAGCCAGAGCAGGGGAACATGGACGCGGCTTTGCAGTTGTTGCTGATGAAGTGCGGAAGTTGGCTGAACAGACCAAGCAATCTGTAGCCAGTGTAGCCGCAGCCATTCAGCAAACCAATCAACAAATCACTAAAGTGGTAGAGCTTAACACCACTATCGAGAAATTAATAAAACAAAGTAATACCGGCATGAAAGAGACCGGTCTGGCCTTTAAAGATATTTTGCTAGCGGTTGAAGAGAACAAAGCACAAATCGTGCATATACAAGGTGAGTTAGAAAACTTTGAACAAGTGATGTCTGAAATTGCGCAAGCATCAGAAAAGGTGGCCCTCTCCTCCGATCAATTGAAAGATATGAGCACCCAGATTTGATTGCCAGGACCAGAGGTAGCAAAGTAAAATTCCCCACTTACAATAGAACCATAGTGTCAATGAGAGGAGCTATGGTTCATGATTACGAGAGGGGAATTTTTTATGATCAAAGAGATGTATGAAAGGGGAATGAGTATTTCCGATATTGCGAGGGAATTGGGGATCGATCGGAAAACCTTCTCTGCATATTCCGCTTGTTCCGCTTTCCCTTGCCTCGGTGATTACCATCGCTGCTCCTGCTTGTAAGTCCTCTTCGATATACTCAATCCACCTGGAAGGATGGAGCTCCCGGGATCGTTGCTGGTCCTTATATCCCACTTCACTGAAAACGGTGAACTCATGAGCAAAATCAGCAATGAAAATGGCTTTATCCCTGTTGCTCAGCGGAACCGTGCCATTTGAGATCTCAACATGCTGGCAGCCGTGCTGGAGGCAGAAATGATAATAATCCGTTACTTTTTTCTGCAGCAGGAACTGCTCAAACAAAGTTCCCCCAAAAAAGTAAGCCACGTTATTGACTCTTAAACAGCCTATCTTTTCTTCAAGACAGTCGGAGACAGGAGACAAGGGAAGTTCCCCAGCCAAATTTGACAAAATCAATATAGCCGGCGTGGGTGCTGATGACGTCCTTGAAGTAACCGACAGGCATCCCTTATCAATAACTATGGTTAACCCGCATGTTCTGGGTTTAGCTGGCCTGGGTGGCAAGGATAATGAATGCTGATTCATAACAGATAAGCACTCCTTTCTGGGCATCTGCCCCATCTTAGCTAGCACATTTTATTCTGCTGGACAGCAAGTGGTTCCAGTTACAAACAGCATTCCAATCATGAAGTGACCAAAAAATTGCACGCTTGAACTTACAAAATCTATGTCAAATTATCTTACAGATTAGTTGCGACATAACGACTAAGATGTGAAAATATAACTAACATTAAATGTTAACTATATTTACGTTAAATGGGCGGTGCGACGTGTGCTGCTCATGTAAAACAAAGAAAGGAGTTGGATCGGAAATGGGAGAGTTGTTTTACCTGAATGCACTGTGGGTGATGGTGGCCACGATTTTGGTCATCCTGATGCAAGGGGGATTTATTCTCCTTGAGGCAGGTTCAACGCGGATGAAAAATGCCGGCCATATCGCTGGCAAAACTATTTTTACATTCGGTATTGCCTCTCTTGTGTTTTGGGCTGTAGGTTATGGCTTTATCTATGGTCAAGGTAATTTGTTTATCGGCTTTTCGGATTTCTTCTACGGCGATTTTACTTCGGTGGTTGATGGTTTGCCTGGTTCAATTGACTTTATGTTTCAACTCGCTTTTGCTGGGATTGCACTCACCATCGCTTTCGGCGGTTTTGCCGAGCGGGCCAAACTGTCGGTTTACATCTTATTTGCCATTTTCTTTTCAGCTTTTGTCTACCCGGTTGTAGCCCACTGGATTTGGGGAGACGGCTGGCTGGCAGGATTAGAAAAACAAGACTTTGCCGGCTCCACTGTGGTGCACTTGACAGGAGCTATGGCTGCACTGGCTGCCACCATACTGCTTAAACCGCGGATTGGTAAGTACAACAAAGATGGCACAGCGAACGATATGCATGGTCATAATCAGGTTTATACCGCTTTAGGTGTTCTGCTGCTCTGGATAGGCTGGTTTGGTTTTAATGCAGGAAGCACATTAGGTGTTGATGAAGGATTTTTTGGGTTTGTCGCGCTGAACACCAATCTTGCGGCGGCTGCCGGTGCCATCGCGGCCTTATTTACCGCCTGGATGCTTTCCGGCAAAGCGGATCTACCAACCATGTTAAATGGCGCCTTGGCCGGACTGGTGGCCATCACTGCCTCTTGTGCCTTTGTTGAACCGTGGGCAGCGGTGCTGATCGGACTGATAGCCGGTGTGATTGTCTATTACAGCATGAAGTTCTTTGATAAAGTCAAAATTGATGACCCCATCTTTGCTTTGTCAGTGCACGGTGTGGCTGGGGTGTGGGGCACCTTGTCCACAGGTTTCTTTGCCACGCCGGAACTGGCTGCCATGAACGGCGGGTTGCCCGGGCTGTTGTACGGGGGAGGATTGACTCAGTTGGGTGTGCAAACATTGGGAGTTGTCTCAGCAGGACTGTATGCGTTTCTAACCTCTGTCATCCTGCTGCTGGTCATTAGAGCCGTTGTAGGATCGCTGCGCGTGACGGAAGAGGAAGAGTTACTGGGCTTGGATTTAAGTCAGCATGGCAGCTATGGGTATCCAGAGATGGTGCAACTGGCTGCCAACACACTATCTGATGTTCATGTACAGTCAAAAAAGGGTGCCCATTCGCAATGACCAAAAGTGCGGTCACAGCACATCAGCAGCTCAAAGCGGGAAAATACACCGCTTTGACACTATCAACAGGCTGTCTCAACGGTGATGGTGATGAGGATATCCTCAGTGCCGTCAGTCAGGCTGTCACAGCTGTGAAATGCACAGAGGGTACTCCGCCGGCTGCTTTTGCTTGGTTTGTGATGGGCAGCGCCGGCCGAGGAGAGCATCTGCCAGGAAGTGACCAGGATCATGGCCTTGTATATGATCAAGATGATGAAGAGATCCAACGCTATTTTCTCGCTCTTGGCCGGGAAATCAGCGCTCAACTTGAACAGAAGGGATTTCCCTTATGTATAGGCCAAGTGATGAGTTCCAATCCAAGATGGTGTCGCTCCTTATCTGGCTGGGACCTCCAACTGCAAGAATGGTTGATGGAAGGGAGGTGGGAGTCATTACGTTATGTCCTGATCTTTATGGATGCCCGCACGCTTGTGGGCGACGCTCAGCTGGTCTATGATTTGAGAGAACGGGTGTATAGCTACTGCGCACAGAATCCCGCCATTTTGCTGCGTCTGTGGGAAAACACAGCATGGTTGAAGAAAGGGCTGGGTCTGTTCGGACAGTTTCTGACTGAGGAAAAAGGTCCTCATGCGGGGGCTATCAATCTAAAAGAAACTGGATTGTTTCCATATATTAATGCCGCACGCCTTTTGGCCATCAGAGAGAGTGTGCATGAAACCTCTACCGTCCTCCGCTTGGAACGTTTGTATGCACTTGCTTTATATGGATGGCTGGAAACATACCAGGCTTGCTTCAAGCGGCTCATGGCCTACCGCCAAAGAGCGGGGGTCACCAATCACCCTGGCTATATCAGGGTGACTGACCTCAGCCGTGAGGAGAAAAAAGAGTTGAAGCACCTGATAAGGAAAGGAGCTGAATTATACCGGCGTACGGGACAATGGTTAAAGAGAGGGACCGTGTGGTGAAGTTTCAAGCTGTTGCCTAGAGGATGAAACAATTGTCGGAAAGGGTGGGTTCACATCTCTATGCCGCTCTCAGCAGCAGAGAAAAGAGAGAGGTGTGGCCGCAAGCCAGCTTTTTACGCCAGCTTGAAAAGGAGCTGCGGGAGGAGAACTACTTAAAACGGCCCCTGAACGAACTGCCTGTGGTCGTCTTTGATGTGGAGACGACAGGATTTTTTCCTGAACAAGGGGATCGCATCCTGTCCATAGGAGCGGTGCGTGCCGTTGGCCAGCACATTCTGGAAGAGGAT
>NZ_BMKZ01000079.1 GCF_014644735.1 Caldalkalibacillus thermarum
GATTTAAAAAAAGTATGTCGAGATTTTTTAGATTCCGCCTCACAATGGAAATCCTTACCTTCAGCTAACGGTAGGCGCTCGCCAACCCCCGTTCGGGACTTTTACCCTATAGTAACGCACCCATGCCGGGCGCACATAAATCAAGAAACCTCACCTTATGGTGAGGTCGCTTTTACTCAAAACAAGCAATATATATCTATTTACAGGATTTTTCCATTTCTCAACAAAAATTTAAAGGCATCTGAAACAATAGTGCTTTGCATAAGGTTTTCATTATTTCTGTAATAACTAGCGGAAATTTTTTTTATTGTCACATCAACATCAGTTATAATTTTGAAACTGGAATAGTCAAATTTATTCCCATCAAAATTCGCTTCCATAAATCGATTTGAGGAATTGCCGTTGGATAGTAAAAGGTCAAAGATAACCTTACCGGTAAAATTATTCTGCAAATCACTTTCTATACTTTCAAGTTCCTCTAATGGGTTAATGTATGAATTTGACAAAATCAAACATACATTATTCGGTTCCTCAACCTTTTTAATTTCAAATGTTTTCATATTAAACACCTTTTCTATTTATGCTCTCAGAATGATCTGTTTCCTTCATGAATGGGTAACATTCGGTATGTTTCTTCAATAATTTCAAGCGTTTTATTAATAATACGAACAGCTTCCCGCTTATCTTCAATTCGCCTACTCGCTTCTGGAATTTGTTCAACATGGAACAATCCATGGCGATGTTCGTGGTAATAATTATATGCCCTCTCTATGGCATGACATGTTGCTTTACAATTAATTTTTTCCCTAACTTCATCCCTTAATTCATACCTTATTCCAAATGGACATGAAAAAACATTTTCAAACCCTCTTTTAGGTAAACGATAATCTCTAGATAAGAATAAGCGTTTAATATATCCTTCCAATACCCTCAAAACTGGAAAAACAAAACTAGTATATTCGTCCAACTCGATATCAATCTGTTTGAATACAAGAGATGGAGTCAACATCTTAATAAGAGTGTCACCAAGAAAATCCTTTGAATACTTAAGTGTCAAATCGAGTTCATCTTTAATTTCTTCTTTCCGAACTGGTATATGGAAATACTCGGCCTGAGCATCAATCAATTGATCAAAAGGATAAAATTCTGCTAAGAAGCAAGTTATTTCCTGGTAAAGAAATAACGGTTTACCTTGCACTTGAAGGGTTTGGTTGGTATAGTACTTGAGGGTAATTCTATCTCCAAGTGAACTTTGAAATCGATATAGGGTGTATGTATTGGTTACATCTTGACCGATTAATTTTATTTTATCATGTTCATTAAGATATTCGATAAGTAAATCCACATTTTCCTTCTTCATTCGAGGAACAGCATAAGAAAAATTTCTCATATCAGCAAGGTTTCCTAATCGTTCACGAATATATAGAGCCACCGCCATAGAAATATCCTTATGTTTTCCTACCCCAGGATTTATAGTCGTAGTCCCATCTTGATTAAAATAAAAATCAACTGTTATAACTTTACCATCTCCAACAAATTCGCATCTGTATAAATTATTATTGACATGAGCGATACCATTATATTCATATTCTTCGAAATTAGCACTACAAAAACCTCTAATCCATTCGTCTATTTTTGTACGATCCATATTAAGTTTTTTAAATATTCCGCTTTTATTATTACTCATAATAGTCGCACCTGCCTATTAAACTATCTGTCACATAATTGTACACATACTAAGCTATTAATCAAGAATTTAATAACCCTTTATATCGTCAAAAACACCCCGACTAACCAGCCGGGGTGCATTACTATTTCAGCTTCCTCGCTAAATCATATGGGTTTGAGTCTAATTAGTTGGTCAACGCCTATGCCAGAGGAGTTTTCTTTTAGAGAAAAAGTTTTGAAAAGCTTAACAGTTTAATGAGCTATTTGCCACGGTCGAACAGGAGCAGCCGTACTTTGATGATGAACATGATTTGGTCTTCTATGGAGATCTTCGTGCTTTACGATTTTAGGAACTGCACTCTGTTCCAATCTTTTCCTCAAGACGGGAGAACTAAGAATAAGCCCAGGCGCTGAGAAAACCCGTTGAGCAGCGGTTTGACATGAAGGACACAATATCGTCTGATTTGCATCCCTACTATGAAGCCAGAGTTCAAATATTCCGCAGGTGTTGCAATGAAATTCATATCTTATCATGTCATTCCCCCCATATCATCATAATAGTTTAGGAATAATATTTTGATCAAAAATAGCAGTAGGAATCGCTATCGTACAACAAGCATTAGGAACATCTACAATCCCGCCTATTCTTCCTTCTATCGGTGCAGTGCCCAAGATCATATATGCCTGTTCACCCGTAAATCCTAATTGTTTAAGGTACTCGATAGCATTCAAGCATGCTTGGCGATAGGCAATATGGGCATTTAAATAATGCTGTTTCCCCGAAAACTCATCCACAGAAATCCCCTCAAAGACAAGATAATCAGAGTAACGAGGTTCGACTGGCCCTGGTTTAAAAACAGGATTTTTAGTAATTCCGTATTTGGCCATACCGCCTTTTATCACATCTACATGAAGATCAATATAGCCCGCCATTTCAATGGCACCACAAAAAGTGATCTCTCCGTCTCCTTGAGAGAAATGGAGATCACCCACTGACAGCTTTCCTCCCTTTACAAATACCGGAAAATAGATACGGGAACCTTTCGATAAATTTTTAATGTCACAGTTTCCTCCATTTTCCCGTGGTGGTATAGTCCGCGCGGCTTCCATTGCAACTCTATCAAACTCAGCGCCCTTAAGACTTCCCAGAACCGCACTGTCCGGATCAGGTAGATTTGCCAAAGCTGGAATGCGATTTGGATTCCTAGCCACAAGTTGCTTCTCTCGGTAATTCCATTTATCCAGTAAATCGTGGGAAGGCGCAACACCAATCAATCCAGGATGCATAATTCCAGCAAATCTTATTCCAGGAATATGTCTTGATGATGTATAAATCCCGTGAAAATCCCATATCGACTTCGCCGCATCCGGATAATGATCGGTAAGAAAACCTCCACCGTTCTCCCTGGCAAAAATCCCATTAAATCCCCATTCTGCTTGAGGAAGAGGCCCAATATCCAGTATATCCACGACTAATAGATCCCCTGGCTCCACTCCGTTAACCCAAATGGGACCACTCAAAACATGCACGCGTTTCAAATTGACATCGCGTATATCGGATGGATCGTCATTGTTTTTTATTTGTCCGTCGGTCCAATCCTTGCACTCAATTCTGAAAACATCTCCGGGGTTAACAGATGCCACAGCCGGTATATCAGGATGCCAGCGATTGTGTCCGGGTAATTCTTGTTCTTCCATTGGTTTAGTTAAATCTACTCGAAAGAGAACTTCTGGCATAACGAATACCTCCTAGTATGAATAGTTTATATAGCAATCTGTTTTGTACAATTAAGATTGTTATGCTTGTAATTCCGTTTCATAGGATACTAGGTTCCTTCTTTCACTAGATTTGTTCATACGAACAGCAACTACAGTATCCCGAATGACCACAATATAGATAGCAGCGGCAGCAACAAAAAACCATACAAAGGCAAACCAATAAAGAAACACAAAGCTTTCAAAACTCATGATTTCACCAAACATAGTACCTCCCCCTCGTACACTAAGTTTCAGAAAGTTTTTTTATCGAATTTCCAGTCCGATCTGCTTCGTACTTCTAACTCGCATGCTGTTCCCGTTAGTTTTCCATGTTGGAAGAAGCAGCTTCTATGACATCCCATGGTCCAGTGTGAGTTCTCATACGCGAGGGTGACTGGTCAACAGGTGCGATCCGGGGACATCCCGAAGAGTCCAACCCCTTCATCCAAAATGATAGGAGGTGATCTCATGAAACTCTACGTCGGGATCGACGTGAACTCGCACGAATTAGCCACCTGCATCATGGACCATGAAGGAAACACTTGCGCCCGTTTCAAAGTGGACAATCGTCTTCTGGGCGCCACCTTCCTTCGTGATCAAATCCTCCTGTGGGCCAACAAAGCTCCAACCATCCGAAATTCTCATCGGGATGGAAGCCACCTCGGTCTACAGTTGGCATCCGGCGATATTTTTCCACTGTCAGGATGCTTTGCAAGCTTGGAATGTCAAGGTGTTTCCGCCCAAGTTCACCCCTCCTTTTTTGTCATCAAGTCTTAACGTAATTATATCAGGTTGTCTTCACTAAGAGGTGAATTTTGTCATATATTCTAACGTTTTTTTGTTCATGACATCGATTCTTAATTAGGGATTGCTGAAAAAGTTTCATTTTTTAAGTTTTAACTTGCTCAATTTAAGTTTCTTGGTAGACTATTTTTTTCTTGAAGACGTAAGTAAAACCATATAGCAAAAAAAAGACAAAAAGAGAGCGTAACCAGTGCCATAAGTTCATTGTAAAATACTGTAAACCAATCGCTGTTTCACTGGTCTCTGGTAAGCGAGTATATATGCGATCAAGTCCATAACAGCGCTTGCC
>NZ_BMKZ01000080.1 GCF_014644735.1 Caldalkalibacillus thermarum
GCTCGAGGGCTTCATGCGCTTCGGCAAATCCTCGCAACTTTCGCCCTGCCCATTTCTCATTAAAATCTTGAATGGTCAAATACACGATTTTTTCAGCGGCTTCTAAACTATTCAAACTGTTCATCGGCTTTAGACGTTTCCGAATCTCCTTAATCGTTCGTTCGATGGCATTCGTCGTGTAAATCACACTTCGAATACTGCTTGGATCATCCATAAATGTAAGGAGGACATCCAACTCATTGGCCCAAGATTGAACTTCTCTTGGATATTTGCTGGACCATTTCGACTCAAACTGTTGAAACATCTGTAATGCCATCTCCTTATTCGGCGCGCGATAAATCAGCTTGAGGTCCTCTGCCACTTCGAATTGATCTTTTTTCCGAACACGATTTAAGGTATTACGTACTTTGTGAATGACACAACGCTGCACATCGGCTTTCGGATAAACCGCCTTAAAGGCTTCCTCCAACCCCGGTAGTCCATCGAATACGCCCAGAAGCACTTCCTTGACGCCTCTTTGATAGAGGTGTTGAAGAATTTCCTGCCATATATAGGCGCTTTCTTGTCCTCCCACAAAGAAATCAAGGATTTCGCGATATCCTTCTTCGTTCACCCCTAACACCACATAAATGGCTTCTTTCTCCACGGTTTCGCGACGAAGTTTTACGTATAAACCATCCAAATATAAGACGGAATAACGCTTGTGCAGTGGACGAGCGTGCCATTTCTCGATGTCTTCCTTCACGACATCGGTAATACGGCTGATCGTTGCAGGAGAATAGGCATTGCCTAAAATTCGTTCAATAAACATGCCAATTTCACGCGTGCTCATGCCACTTTGGTACATCCTAATGATTGCTTCCTCCAGCCAGCCCGTGTGCCGTTGGTAAGGGGCAAACAACTGTGTTTGAAATTCCCCGTTTCGGTCTCTTGGAACCAAAAGACCCTCAATCCGGCCATATTGCGTATCTAGATTTCGTTGATAGTAGCCGTTTCTCATATTCGGCGTTCCAGCCTGTTCGATTTCGAGGAAATTTTTGATTTCTTCCCGCATGATCAGTTCTAATTTTTCCTTTACAAACTGACGAATGACACTTTCCAGTTGATTTGCCCAGTCGACATTCGGTATACTTCTTTTAGACATAGGTAGGGTACTCCTTTCTCTAAGATTTTTGNATACATCATCTTTGATGTAGCCTTAATATGATGGTTGTGGTAAAATAAAATCAAACAAACGTTCGTGTTACGGGCGGGTGATGTGAATATGGCCAACAAAGCCTACAAATTCCGTCTGTACCCAACACAAGAATAGGAACAACTGCTTGCCAAAACGTTCGGTTGCGTCCGTTTCGTCTACAACAAAATGCTTGAGGAACGTCAACACATCTATGACACGTTCAAAGACGAACAGTCGTATACCACAAACATAGTCAATGGCAACATGAAGCTTGCTGATGGCTATATCAAGCTACCCAAACTGAAATGGATCAAGATCAAACAACACCGTGACATACCGCCACACCACATGATCAAGTCCTGTACGATCACGAAAACGAAAACAGGAAAATACTTCATCTCCATTCTGACTAAGTATGAACACCAACCGTTGCCAAAAGAAATAGAAAACGTTGTTGGGCTCGATTTTTCCATGAATACGTTGTATGTCGATAGCGAGGGTAAGAGAGCCAATGATCCTCGATTCTATCGGCAAGCCTTGGAAAAACTGGCTCAAGCTCTCCATTTTGGTCAAAGCGTACATGACAACGGCTGGGGCCTGTTCACCTCTTTCCTTCAATACAAGTTAGCAGAACAGGGAAAGCAGCTGATCAAAATCGACAAATGGTTCCCCTCATCCAAAACGTGTTAACATTGTGGACGGGTGAAGGCATCTCTGTCTCTCGCAGAACGCCAGTTCCGTTGTGTATGCGGTTTTGTGGCAGACAGAAACACCAACGCTGCCATCAATATCAAAAAGGAAGGTCTGAACAGTTAGGGACTGCCTGACTGGACCTCGAACCGTGGGGCACACGGGGATCGCTCGGTCAACTTCCCATCATGAGATGGGATTACCCGAGAAGCCCCCACCTCTAAGCGTTAGCGTAGGTGGTGGGAGTATGTCACGAGCAATATGGTTTTGGCCTTGTGAGCGATATTTGCTTGCAAGGCATTTTATATTGTGTAGCGAAATATGACACATTGCCTGCCACGAATTATTTGGAAAAAATTCATATTGAAATTGTTGTGGGCGTATGATATATTACTCTTTGCCGTTGCGACAGCAGCACGTGATTCAGTTAAAATGGTGATGCTGTAAAACCACCAAAAAGACCATCGAAACAAATAAGACCATTAAAAATGGAGCATGATGGAACAGCCATCATTCGCTTGAATCAATCTGAAGAGCTAATTGCGATGTTCGGGAAACCAGACGGGACAAGGGATGAGAGACACAGGAAAATAAATTTTACCCCACACCATTCTTAAAAATCAGGACTTTAACAGATGAAATCTCGTACGCCAGAAAAAATTGACCCCACCAAATCAAGCACAAAAAAGAAAACAGGTAAATCCTCCCTATGGTAAAATAGAGTTGACCAAAAAAACTCATAAAACCAAAGGAGGTTTACCTGTATGGCCATTATACCACAACTCAGCCTGTTTGGGTGGGAAGAAATCGAAGAATTAGGGGATTTGGAACGTTTGCGCCTGGTCATGGAAGCCATGCCCGATGAGAAATTGATGCAAACCCTCGAAACCGAACGCAAGCAAGGACGAAACGACTATCCCATCCGGGCCATGTGGAACTCAATATTAGCCGGGATTGTCTTTCAGCACGAAAGCATTGAAAAACTGCGCAGAGAACTGGCCCGCAATGGGCAGCTGAGGCACCTGTGCGGCTTTCAGGGGCAAGTGCCGTCATCCTGGGCATACACCCGGTTTTTCAAAAAACTCCTCCACCATGCCGACCTCATCCAAGCCATGTTTGACTCACTCGTTCAGGAACTGCGAAAGCTTCTGCCGGACTTTGGGAAACACCTGGCCATCGATTCCAAAGCCATTCCCTCCTACGCCCGGCACAAAACCCGCAACAGGACACCTGACGGACGGCGGGACACTGAGGCCACTTACGGCGTCAAAACCTACCGCGGAGTAAAAGAAGATGGAACCCCCTGGGAGAAAGTCGTGCGCTGGTTCGGCTACAAACTGCATCTCATCGTCGATGCCGTCTATGAACTGCCGGTCCATTTCAGCCTCACCCCAGCCCACGTGGCGGACATCACCGAAGCCCACCGGATGATCGACCACCTGGAAGAGAGCCGCCCCGAGATGTTAGAGCACGCGGAGACCTTGGCGGCTGACAAAGCCTATGACGACACCAAACTGATCCGGCGTCTGTGGGACGACCATCAAATCAAGCCGGTCATAGACATCCGCAACAGCTGGAAAGATGGCGAATCCACCCGTTCCTTCACCAAGTGGGAAAACGTCGTCTATACCTACAAAGGGGAAGTCTATTGTGTCTGCCCGGTGACGGGTAAAGAGCGAACCATGACCAATGGCGGGTTTGAGAAAGGCCGGAACACCTTAAAAAAGCGCTGTCCGGCCAAACAATACGGCATCTCATGTCAGGGGATGAGCCAATGTTCGGTGGCCCAGGGGATTCGCATTCCCTTAGCCGAAGATCGAAGAATCTTCACCCCGATCGATCGGTCCAGTTACGCCTGGGAAAAAGCCTACCGCCGCCGGACAGCGGCCGAGCGGGTCAACAGTCGGTTGGACTGTACGTTTGGCTTGGAGAAGCATACCATCCGTGGGGAACAAAAAATGAGGGTACGGTGCGGTCTGGCCTTATGCGTCATGTTGGCGATGGCGGTAGGACGGATCAAAGCGAATCAGGCGGAGAAGATGCGCAGTCTGGTGGCCTAAGATTGAACCAGGCCGACGATCCCCATGTGAATAAACGACGTCACACAGCAATCCACAGATCGACAGATGTGGATAACAGGCTACGTCTGTCCTTTTTTAGAAGAGATCCCCGTCTGATGACAGGTCCCTCTCTCTCAAAGGGCTCAAATGGCCTTCTTAAAACCGTTGATGTGCTTAATTGGCTGTCCATCTTCTTTGACTGTAAGAGAAAAAAGGTTACATCGCAAAAAGCTCCTGAAAATTATCTATTGACACGATGGATCACATGTGCTATATTAAAAAACGTCGCTTCGGGAAGGATATGCGACTTTAAATCTTGTGTTTGAGAACCTTGAAAACTGAACAAAGCACAAGCGTGCGTGGCTCATTCCTTTGGGATGAGTTTTGATGGAGAGTTTGATCCTGGCTCAGGACGAACGCTGGCGGCACGCCTAATACATGCAAGTCGAGC
>NZ_BMKZ01000081.1 GCF_014644735.1 Caldalkalibacillus thermarum
TGTCACAGGCAGGCAACGGTTGAATCTCTGTTTCCACCAGCACCGACACAAAGTATTTGCCCGATGGATTTTTCCGAATGGTGGCGGAAAGGATACGCCCTTCCACTTCACGGGACTTGGCCAATTTGACCCAACCCAGTTTGGGCAGACGAATCCGGTTGCCTGCAATGGCAATGGAGCCGTTGTTGTTTTTAGAGGTATAGGATTGTACCGGGTTTTTACGGCTTTTAAAACGGGGATAGCCTTTTTTCTCCCGGAAGAACCGTTTGAATGCGTCATCCAAGTGTCGCAACGCTGTTTGCAAGGCTGTGGCATCCGGTTCTTTCAGCCACTCTCGTTCTTTCTTGAGTTGAGTTAGCAACGCTGAACAGGCATGATATCCAAGTGTTTTCCTTTCCGTCTCGTAGACTTCTTTCCGTCTGGCAAGGAAGTGATTAAACACAAAACGGCAACAGCCAAACGTCTTATGGATCAGGGTCTGTTGTTTTTGGTTAGGATACAGGCGAAAGCGATAGGCTTTCTGCATGGCTTCCNGCCGCGCCTGTTTAGACACTGGCGGAACAATGACAGTGGCACCGGTGTCAGCAAAATAACCGTCTAGTTGAGCAGACACATCAATGTTGACCTTGTCGCCGGGCTGTAAAACCCGGGTACCGGGAATGCCATGGGCCACCTCTTCGTTGACACTAATACATGTTGCCCCAGGAAAATTGTACTGTTCCCGGGGAGCTGATCGAGCACCATGCTGTTTAAGCACCTGGTCACCGATGGCATCCAGCTCAGCTGTGCTGATCCCCGGCCGGACATGACTCAACATTTCCTGTAAAGCAGACGCCACGACCCGGCCCACTTTGAGCAGCGCCTGCAGTTCCTGCTCAGTTTCAATGGTCAATGAACCTCTCTCCTTCAGCAGTCCAATTTCAACGTGCCTCTCTTTTAAAAAGCTTGCCTTTACTAATATATGCTGGCTCTTTTTTCCGTGACATTGGGGGCCGGCCTTAGGATAACGGCACCATCAGGCTGGCGAGATAAGGCACACTTGACTTGAGCGTCACTTACCTGATTTGCCCCTGTCCCCGGATCACATATTTAGATGATGTTAAAGCTGGTAATCCCATCGGACCCCGGGCGTGAAGCTTCTGGGTACTGATGCCGATTTCTGCTCCAAAACCGAATTCAAACCCATCGGTAAAACGAGTGGAGGCATTGTGATAGAGGGCAGCCGCATCCACTTGTTGGAAAAATTTAGCCACGTTTTCTTCTGTTGCGCTAATGATCGCTTCGGAGTGTTTCGTTCCATAGCGGTTGATATGCTCAATCGCCTGTTCAACATCAGCAACCACTTTCATGGCTAATATTAAATCGAGATATTCTTCGTGCCAATCCTGCTCCGTTGCGGGCACCAAACCGGGAACGAGGGCCCGTGCTTTGTCATCCGCTCTGATCTCAACCTGCTTCTCTTTAAGAGCAGTCACTAAGTCTTGTAAATGTGCCTTGGCCCAACTTTCGTGGACCAGCACGGTTTCCACTGCATTACAGACCGACGGCCGCTGGGTTTTGCCGTTGAGCACCAGAGCGATGGCCATTTGGGGATCAGCTGTTTCATCGATATACATGTGACAGTTGCCCACACCCGTTTCTATTACAGGAACAGACGCCTGTTCAATCACCGATTGAATCAGCTGTGCCCCGCCGCGGGGAATCAGCACATCCAGGTAGCCGTTGAGACGGAACATCTGGTTGGCGGTCTGGCGGCTGGTGTCTTCAAGCAGCTGAACAGCATCAGCAGGGCAGTCACTTTTTTCTAAGGCTTGTTGAATCACATGGACCAACGCTTTGTTGGAGTGGATGGCCGATGAGCTGCCTCTCAACAGGACAGCATTGCCTGTTTTTAAGCAAAGGGCCGCTGCATCGACAGTCACATTGGGTCTGGCTTCATAAATCATGCCGATCACGCCCAGCGGCACCCGGACCTGTTCGATTTTTAAGCCATTAGGCCTCTCCCAGGAGTTGATCACTTCCCCCACCGGGTCAGGCAGTTCAGCCACTTGCCGGATACCTTCAGCCATTTCCTCTATGCGCTGCCGGGTCAATTGCAAACGGTCCAACAGGGCCCTGCTCAAACCGCTTGCTTGGCCGGCAGCAATGTCTTTCTCATTTTCCTCTAGTATTAAGTCTGCCGACGCTATTAACTGCTCAGCCATGAGGATAAGGGCCTGATTTTTTTGCTCCGCCGTTAAGGCAGCCAGCCGGGGAGCCACAGATTTTAACATTTTTGCTTTTTCCATCAGCTCATTCATCTTCGGACACGCTCCTTCTCTAAACTTACCCAATTATCCCGATGAATCACTTCCTCCATCATCCGCTGTGTGGTTTGCATCGCCTCTGCGCTTGATTTCCCCTTAATTTGTTGCAATTCAACGGAGGAATAATTAACTAAGCCTTTGCCAATCCGTTCACCCTTATGATTCAGCACCTCCACCACATCTCCCGCCTGGAAGGTACCATTGACCTGTGTGACGCCGGCTGGCAACAAGCTTTTGCCCCGCTCCAGAAGGGCGGCTGCCGCTCCCTGATCCACCGTAATGGTCCCTTTGACCGCCGAATGAAAGGCAATCCACTGCTGCCGGTTTTTCAAACCGCCGCGGGAGGAGGCGCCGATATACGTGCCATTTCCTTTCCCTTCAATAATGTCCAATAATTTGTCCTCTCCCTGTCCTGTTCCGATAAACACCTGAACGCCCATCGATAATGCCGTTTTGGCCGCTTCTATTTTGGAGCGCATTCCCCCCGTGCCCAGCTTGGAACCCGGTTGCCCCGCTTTAGCCAATAGTTCTTCAGTGATCTCAGGCAAGAAAGTATACTTTTTAGCCTTATCACTCCGCCGGGGATCGGCGTCATACAAACCGTCAATATCCGTTAAGATGATTAAGAGATCGGCATGCACCAGGCCACTGACCAAAGCGGAAAGCATGTCATTGTCCCCAAACGTCAGTTCATCCACGGCTACGGAGTCATTCTCATTGATAATCGGCAAGGCACCCCGGGCCAAAAGCTCGGTCAATGTGGCGCAGGCATTATTGTACCGGTCCCGGGCCGAAAAATCATAGCGGGTCAACAGGAGCTGGGCCGTCACAATGCCATGTCTGGCAAAAGCACGGGTATAACCCTGCATAAGAACCCCTTGGCCCACGGCCGCTGCTGCTTGTTTGCCCTGGATGGTAACCGGCCTGGCTGGATAGCCGAGCAAAGTAAAACCGGCAGCCACCGCCCCAGAGGAAATTAAGACCACTTCATAACCGGCCTGTTTCAATCTGGCAAGGGCATTGACATGTTCATTCAGTTTTTGCTCGCATAATCCCCCCCTGGTGTTGGCCAACAAGCTGCTTCCAATTTTAACCACAATCCGTCCGTTTCCCATTGCTCATCCCTCTTTAACTTCGTCTCTTAGCAAAAAGATCCTTCTGTCCATCAAAGGACGGAAGGATCCGCGGTAGGACTTCACCGCCACATGAGCACGTCATGCCATGAATTTTTAATTTATTATCCTTTTAATTGATGCATTTGTCAATCCCTTAAACGGTCTACATCCAGCTTGGTTACCCGGGTGTAATTGCCTGTGGCAATGTCCTCAAAAGAAGCGTCCTCTTCCAATTCATCCATTTCCATGCTGGGGGCAATAGTCGGCTCTTCCTCTTCAGGCCTTAACTTTTGCCGTTTGCCTTTTTTGTCCACGGTATCACACCTCCTGTCCTTGTCATAGTCACCAAGAAGACACATGCCTATCCGTTATTGTGCCCCTGTCCCTCTTCATTTTTCCTTCATCAATTCGATGATGTATAAAAGTTTGTGTAAAGCATTTTGCTAGAACAAAAGAAAAAAGGTAGGGTATTCTCTGATAGGATCAAAAATCTTAGAGAAAGGAGTACCCTACCTATGTCTAAAAGAAGTATACCGA
>NZ_BMKZ01000082.1 GCF_014644735.1 Caldalkalibacillus thermarum
TTATTCATATTTTCCTCTCCCAACTGTTTTGATGTTTCCAGTAATATGATACTGGGAGAGGAATGTTATGGTAAATAGTGTTCACTGTTATCCAGCGATTTTTGTTAATTCTAATTTAGCATTCACACTTGTTCTTTAATTGCTGCTTTAGGCTGTACAGGGGCTACCATTGCGATTTGTGGTTAAGTGGTGCTTCGCTAAATTATTTCTTTTATCCATAAACCCTCCGCGGTTAGTCGCGGAGGGTTTTCATTTTTGCAAGAGGTGATTCTATGTCAAGACCACGTTTGGATTTACCGCTTCCGAATTACGAACGTGAAATAAATAGGTTGATTAGAACCTATAGGAACGCTATGAAAGAAGTTCAGTTTGAAATTGAGGAGCTGGCGACCTATGGGAAAGAAAAAGATATTTCACGTCAACAAGTGAACTCAACAATACGACAGTTATCTGTTCTCCTTAATGAACTGGATGAAGAAGCTGAAGAATGGGTTAAAGAATATATTCCCAATATGTTTAAAGACGGTCAAGCTGAAGCGATTTTTGCTCTTGGGGACGCAAGAACATTGAGTGAAGCCGCAAAACATGCGAAAATGTCCCGACTTGCAAGAACAACCATTGAAGCTTTAATCGATGATACATTTGAAGATTTGTTATACGCAAATCAAAAAATGAAACGTGAAACAATAAAAATGGTTCGTTCGGTCGTTGCTGATACAATGCGAAGACAAGCGGCACAAGGTCAGGGACGTCGAACCACACGCCGCAGATTGGTTGAAACGTTAACGAAGAAAGAGCTTCGGGAACGTTGGAACGTGGAAGGGAACGTAGGTATCGTGGATAGTTTGGGAAGGCAATGGAAATTGGACACTTACGCTGAAATGGTGACACTACCAAATTACAACAAGCACACATTGAAGGGACGAGAGTTGAATCGGCACAAAGAGAGGTTGACCTTGCAATCATATCTTCACATGGGGCTGTTGACCCTTGTAAGTATTTTGAGGGCATGGTGATTTCAATGAATGGGGTAACTGATGGATATTTAACTTATGATAATTTGCGTGCAAGTAATCTAATTTTTCACCCGAATTGTATGCATAAAATAACGCCAATTCGTGATGTTTCTCTACTACCAAAAGAAGTACAAGATAGGTTTAAGCGTCGTCATGGCTATGCCGTTCGTCAATTAAACGAGGCAAAACGTAAATGCTTCCTCGCTAAATCATATGGGTTTGAGAAAAATAATAGTTGACCAAACTGCTAGTAAAACAAAGTTTTCGAAGGTATGGTCAAATGAAAGATTTTCAAAAAGAATTAAATGTATTTCAAGAAGCATTGCACATTGAGCAACCTTGGTATGTGAGTTCACATTTATTAGATCGTGAACATGAAATACTGCATATATATCTAGACTTCCCGCGGGGAAGTAAATTTATGTGCTCCCATTGCGGTGCTTACCATCAGCCTGTCCATGATATCGTAGATGAAAATAGAACTTGGAGACACCTGGATTTTTGGGAATACAAGACATACTTACACGCTCGTCTTCCAAGAACAAAGTGTGAGCAATGTGGGAAAACACGTACTGTCCAAGTAGGGTGGTCAAGGCCAAAGCGGATTAACCCCCTAAATTTGGACATAATCACAACTTTTTAAGTTATTTCTCAAAAATGCTCTTTGTTTCGTCTTTTTGTAGTATAGCCTGTCCGTCCATTTCATCAAGGGTAAAGGCTTACGCCCGTGTATCCACGCCCTTGATTTCATTCCCGTCCAGGCTACTGGGTAATTAAGACGAAACAAGGCATGAGTCTCGCTTTAAACGCGTACTTCCTGAATGGGAATCAACCCCCGTCTGTTCTGTTCATAAAATGTCNCCTAACTTTAACAGTTATACAACCAAAAAAGATGCTTAAAGTATTGAAATAGCAATATTTTAAGCATCTTTTTTATTTTTAATGTTGTATATATTCTTGTATATATGTTATAATAAATAAAAGAGGTGAGCGTGATGAATCTCCAAGTATATAAAAATCGAGGAAAAGAATACGTTCGAATCGTGGAATCGTATCGAGATCCTAAAACAAAAAAGCCTAAAATTCGGGTCATTCAATCATTTGGAAGCAAAGAAAAGTTATTAGCCGAAAACCCTCAGGCGATTGAAGAATTGCAAGCAAAAGTGGAAAAGATGAAGCAGGAAAAAGTACAACAAGAAGCAAAAAAGATTTCAGAGCGATTACATGATTTTTTACATGCAAGCGAACCTTCTCACGTACAACATGGAGCGGTTTTGAAAAACTATGGATATGAACTATATCGAATGCTTTGGAAGGAACTAGCGTTAGATTATTTCTTCGATTACCGGCAAAAAAGAGACTCTAACATTCAGTTTCGCACCAAAGTTCCAGTAGCACTCATGACTTTTTCTCGATTATTATTTCCAGATTCAAAGCTTTCTACGTTTGAAGGGAAAGAGCGATTTGCCCATGGCTTTCCATGTGAACTGGAACAACTGTATCGAAGTCTTTCCTTTCTCTCTTCTCAAAAAGAGAACTTAGAGAAACATCTCAATAAACAAATGGATAAGAAGATAAACCGAAACCTTGCTGTCGCTTTTTATGATGTGACGACATACTATTTTGAATCTGTCATGGCAGACGATATAAAAAAGTTTGGCTATTCAAAAGACAATAAAGTGAATCAAGTACAAGTCGTGATGGGACTTCTCATAGATGATCATGGGATTCCAGTAAGTTATGAACTGTTCCCTGGAAATACGAATGATTTTAAGACGTTTGAACCTGTATTAAGGCGAATGCGTGATGAATACGGGATTAAAAAATTAATCATTGTCGCCGATCGAGGAATTAATTCGAAAAATAATTTACTCTTCTTAAAGTCCATGGGGTTTGAATACATTATGGGATATAAACTACGGTCTGGCTCTAAAAAAGCAAAAGAAATGGTGTTAGATGAGACAGGATACACACATGTATCGCCTGAGTTCAAATGGAAAAAGTGCGAATTTGAATCATCTGTCCGAAAAGACGGTAAGACATATCACATACATGACCAGCTTTTAATCACCTGGTCTTTGAAACGCCAACAAAAAGACCGGAAGGATCGGGAACGAATTGTCGCAAAATCAAAACGACTTGTCGAGTCAACGTCTCAGATGAAGGCGGAAATGAAAAAGGGTGGTAAAAAGTATGTCCAGTTAACCTTCCTAGAAGATGACAAGCTTTCATTCAACGAAGAACAACTAAAAATAGACGAGCAATTCGACGGGTATTACGGAATTCAATACAGTGATGCTTCTTTGGCTGCAGATGATGTACTCACTGCTTATCATGGGCTATGGAAAATTGAAGAAAGTTTTCGTGTACTAAAGAGCAATCTAGAAACACGTCCAATCTATGTGTGGACAGAGGAAAGCATTAAAGGACACTTTGTCGTCTGTTACTTAGCATTAGTCATCCAGCGATACTTGGAATATAAATTACAACAACAAGGTGTAGAGCTATCAACAGAGAAAATTCAAGATGCCATTCGAAGTGCAACTATTTCGTTAATCGAGATGGATGAACAAGAATTCTTTATCAAAAATGAGCCAAATGAAGATTTTAAGGATATGTTACACGCATTAGGGTTGAACGATGCTCCAGCGTATGGTAAAAAATCAGATGCATATATACGGCCAGAAAAATAACATGCCTCTCAGAAATGCGATCACATCGCACTTCTAGGAGGCTTTTTTTATTTTTAACTCAACTTTCGCACCTTGAAAAACACGAGAATCCCTTGATTTAACTGGGGAATTTGGTCAAAAAACGCGAAAAACACCCAATCCTTTGGTAAAATGAAGTTGTCTAAACCAACATCTACC
>NZ_BMKZ01000083.1 GCF_014644735.1 Caldalkalibacillus thermarum
CTCTCTTTTTGTCTTTTTTTGCTATATGGTTTTACTTACGTCTTCAAGAAAAAAATAGTCTACCAAGAAACTTAAATTGAGCAAGTTAAAACTTAAAAAATGAAACTTTTTCAGCAATCCCTAATTACAAAGAAAATAGTGGTGGGTGTGAAAGGTGTGATCATGATGTCTCTTGATAAAAACATTGAATATCGGCTCCAGTTAATCAAACCCATTCTTCAGGAAAAGTACAATGTAAGAAAAATTGGTGTTTTTGGATCATTTGCACGTGGAGAACAAACGGGGAAGAGTGATATTGACATACTGGTTGAATTTTCAAAACCGATTGGCCTGGATTTTGTTGAGCTTAAAAACTTTCTGGAAAAAACATTAGGCAAGAAAGTAGATCTTGTAACAGTTAATGCACTAAAACCACAATTAAAGGAAGTGATTTTAAGCGAGGTCATTTATCAATGACAAAGAAATATATCATGTTTTTAGAAGACATTCTGAAATGTATTGAGGAATATACAAAAGGAATGGATTTCGAAAAGTTTAGAAATAATCAGCTCGTCATTGATGCGGTTATTCGCAATTTGGAAGTTATCGGTGAAGCAAGCAAATACGTGCCTGTTGAGATTCGTGAAAGTTATCCAAGTGTGCCTTGGAAAAGCATGATTGGCTTAAGGAATATTCTCATACACGAGTACTTCGGGATTGATGAAGAAATTGTTTGGGAGATCGTATCGAGTGATTTAAAAAAGATAAAGCCCGTAATAGAAGAAATTATAAGAAATTCTTGAACATCTAAACCAGCGATCATTGGGGTTAGGATGACAAACCTATTATTGTCATTGATAACATTACAAATCCCAAATAACAAACTATAAATACTACTGTTGCCTTAAAAACTTTATTATAAAACTTCTTATTATTAAACCTTGATTCTAATACCAAACTATCAACAATGAAATAAGCAGTTCCTACAATCCACGCAAAAACATACAAGAGTGGTTCAGTTATTTCTCCCCAAATTAATTGAAAAACAATCCATGGAACCAAGTAATAAGCTAATAATAAAAATAATTTTATAGCTAATGCATGATCTGTAATTGATCTAATAATCTTTTCTGCAATTACTGATAATGGGATACCCAATACAAAAACACCTATAGTTATAAAAAAAGTATAAGCAAGGGAAATTCCAGCAATATTAGAGGGTTCATATCTGGAAGACGAAGGATCCCCACTCAAATTTAGAGGTAATAAAAAGGACAGGACGATTGAACATATTGTTATAGATATTATACCTGCCTGTATTTTTCGTTTTATCATGATAACCTCCCTCTATAAATTAAGATTTTCTCCAATATACTCTTAAAATCTCAAAATTTCATGGGTCTTTGTTTTATTCTGGTTAGATTTCTTTCCCATAAATGTATTAAACTGGTAATATGGTGTCGATCCAAATAGAGGTCATGCCTTGTGATTTTTTCACATTATGATCGCACCTTGGATCTCCACGTGTCTCTGGGGGTTATCCTCCCATATCTCTCAGGGTCTTGGCCCGTACATTCCTTCGTTCAACCTAACCAGAGGTGGAGGCCTGTATAAGCTCCTTTGCAGGGTCTGTGCCCGAATGGTGAATATCAATCAACAGGCTGCTCCGTGCTTCGCTTTTCAAAGACCAGATTCAGTGAGACATAAGAGCATATTAGGTTTCTTACCCTTTAAGCCGCATCCTGTAATTGGTGTAGGCGGACATGGCCCAGGCATTGTTCGCCTTGATAGGGCACATGCTTTCGGCCTAGAGCAAATAAGACACGAATTAATTTGCAACACAGCGCAATTAACGATTGTTGTTTCTTCAGTGGATTTTCTCGCCGCGTGGTCATATACTCATGAAGACGTTTGAATTCAGGGTTCTTAGCTACAGTGGGCCGAATGGCAGCATACAATAGCGCTCTTAACTTTGGGCGACCTCGTTTGGTAATACGCGTCTGGCCCTTGTGTTTGCCGGAGGTATGCTCTCTCAGATTAAAGTCAGCCAGCTTCTGAATTTGCCGGGGATGGGTGTATTGGGATACATCCCCGACTTCAGCGAGAAAACCAGCCACAGTTATGAATGGGCAGGTCACGTACGCTTCTCAGGCGTTGATCATGCTTTTTCAACTCTTGAAAACCACAGTAAGGACAACGCTCAGGGGGATCCATTGTCTCCACCTGAATCACAACTTTATTTTCCGTGATTTCTTGTTTTAAAACCGTAAATTCTGGCAATCCTAGTGGTAAACGGATATCTGTTTTCACTCGCTATTTCCTCCAATCGTTTTGTTTTTGTCTATGACAAGGATTGCCAGGAAATAGCGAGTTTTTTCATGTCATCTTACACTACTTCTCACAAAAAATGACCATGAATCAAAAAAAAAAGGGATCGAATAGTGATCACGTATAATATAGTTCGCAAAAAGTAAGAAAAGGAAAAGCTATCGGCAACTCCGAATAAGGTAAATGTCCAGTAAACCTAAAAGGAGTTGAAACCGATGGCTTACCAGCATTCTACCTTATCTTTTGAACAAATGCTACTTCAATTTATGTCAGAACAAGATCCCATGCTGGCCATGCTCAGGTGGCATTGTGAACAAATGATGGAAGCCGAAGTCACTGCCAAAACCAAAGCGCAAAAATCAGAGCGTACTGACACACGAACCGGCTATCGATCCGGCTATCGTGTCCGTCATCTGGATGAGACAATGATCGATTTCCTGATGGGCAGACTTTGCAGCGGCATGTCCCCAATGGTTCGATCTTCCTGAGAGACGGCTCCCAGAACGAGGATATAATTGAAGGCAAATATGCTGAGCGAAAGTTCCGCTGGCTCCAGATTGGCCAAAGCGATGGTAAAAGCGAGAACCATCAAGAGGGAGAGCAGTAAATAGTGTTTTTGGATTAACAAGTCTTTTTTAATGAAATGATACATTTTGCCCCCTCCCGGCAATGAAAAAGATATAATCTCTTCCAGGGTAGGTTGACTCATCTTCTCCGTGTGAGTCAAGTATTTCCGGGCAGAAGTTTTTATGTCCTTCATTCATGTAAGCGGATTCATTGTTTGAGGGTACTCTCTTGGTCATCTCTTATCCCGTTTTAAAAACCAACAATCCCTTTAATGCCCGGTACACGGGCAGATTGGCCTTACCTTTCAGGTAGGGGATGTTGTCTCTGGCCACCTGTTCGAAGGTCTTGGTCACCTTTTCTGCATAACCTTTCGGTGGTTTCTCCTCCTGGCTTGTTGGCCATGCTTCCACCCGCCCAAACAGGGTTTTTAAGCCCAGGTTGTCCAAACGGGCTACAAGACCTCTCATCATTGCCCGTGCCCCTTTTTCTGACCAACTACGCCCCTGTTTAAGCCGCCTGGCAAAGACATGCATGGTGGATTCCGCGCTTCCCATGGGCCGCATTCCTGTAGTGTCTATGCCCTGCTCTTGAAGCCATTGCCGGTAAT
>NZ_BMKZ01000084.1 GCF_014644735.1 Caldalkalibacillus thermarum
GCTGATCCTGGTTATGGCGATACACAGCAATACCTCCAAGTGCAAGGTTTTTGTAGGTGGTTTTTGAAAAACCCTTGCACTTAATTTCGCCAAAAATAGGTCTTTTCCTTTCAATATCAACATTTTTCTGTTTTTCAGCAAACCCTAATTATATTGGAAGATAAAAGATAAACCTGAATCCGTGAGGATTCATCTATTAATCCCTCACCTGCTTTGGTACAATGGGAATAAGTATAATCAGATTCTCCCACCTGGCAGGTGAAAAGGATGCGGTTTATGATTAAAGCCTCTCATGAACGATTAACAGCCCATAGTGGATTGGGATTAATTGGATTGCTCTTGGAAAAAACAGACTTACGCCCCAAGTTGAACCAACTCAAGATCCCAGGATTGAAGTATCCCTTACTGTCCCACAGTGACATTGTTTATGCCATGATCGGATTGCTGGCTCAGGGTAAAAGCGATTTTGAACATATCGAAGCCTTTCGTGAGGATGACTTCTTCCNACCGATCGACGTGGATGTCTCCCCTTTTGATAACACCGATACCCACAAAGAAGGCGTGAGCCGGACCTACAAAGGCTGTGATGGCTATGCCCCCTTATTGGCCTATATTGGCCGGGAAGGGTACGGGTTGTATGCCGAGTTGCGCGAAGGGCGCACCCATGTCCAGAAAGAGGTGGACCAAAAACTGCGGGAGATGATTCCCCGGGCCAAAAGCATGACAGAGAAACCCTTGTTGTTACGGATGGATGCCGGCAACGATGCCCTGAACAACCTGGCCGTTTGTCAGGAAGAAGGGGTGCATTTTATCATTAAACGCAACCTGCGCCGGGAATCCCCCGAAGCCTGGCTGGCCATTGCTCAGGATCAGGGAAAAGCCACGGTGATCCGGGAGGGGTGCACACGCTATACGGGTAAAATCCGTGTGACCGATCCGGGATTGCCCCAACCGGTCTATCAGGTGTTTGATGTGCGGGAAACGACGATCGCCAAAGATGGCCAGATTCTTTTAATCCCAGAGATCACGGTGGATGTTTATTGGACGGATCTGGATGAGGACGTGGCCGATATCATTGACCTCTACCATGATCATGCCACCTGCGAGCAGTTTCATAGTGAACTCAAGACCGATCTGGATTTGGAACGCTTACCGTCCGGTAAGTTTGCCACCAATGATCTGGTCTTATGTCTGGGGCTGTTTACCTATACCCTGCTGCGGATCATCAGTCAGGAGAGTTTGCGGGTGAATGACAGCCCCCTGCGCAAAAAAGTGCAGCAGCGCCGGATCCGGACGGTGATCCAGACGTTGATCACCCTGGCAGCAAAAATGGTGACACATGGCCGCCGGCAATATCTGTATATTGGATCACGGGCTTGGTTAACACCGTTTAAACGGCTCTATCAGGCTTTTGCCTAAACCTCGCCCAGACATTTGACCTGTCACTCAAACGCCCTGTGACCAGGGCGTCTTTGGCATGCCATCGAAATCTGCTGGGCGGGGGATGGGCTGGAATATATAGGTATTTAAGGTGATAATCAAATATTTTGTGATCATTTTAATGTCTATAAGTCATCATGTGGCAAATATTTAAACCAATCCCGCCCATATGTCACGGATTCAGGAAAAGGACATAAAAAATAACTGGGACATACAAGGACAATGAATGCCGCATCCCAGGCGGACGGCATGCCACCGCACTTGAAATCAGTCAAGGAGACAGAGGGTTAAGAGTAAACGATTTACAGCAGGCATTGGGTTTACTCGGCTATGAACTGGTCCAAGATGGGATCTTTGGACCACAAACCCAACAAAAACTGCTGGTCTTTCAGGAGGATCACGGGCTTCCGGTCAGCGGACGCTTGGACAAAGCAACGGCAGAGAAACTGAACCACGCCTTAAATCAACAGGGGATCACTGAGCCGGTAGGAATTAAGGCGGCTCATCCTCCTACTCAAGGCTACTGGGTGGCGGTCAACAAGTCCACTAACCGCCTGCTTTTGTTCCAGGGTGAAAGAGCGATCGCCGATTATCCTGTCGCCTCAAGAAAAAATGCTTCTCTTACTCCGGAAGGACAATTTAAGATTGTCTTCAAAGCCATTGACCCGGCCTGGGGCGGGGCTGGCATTGCCCCTCCTGTCGCTGGCGGTCATCCTGACAACCCGCTGGAATCCCGCTGGTTGGGTCTTGATATTGGGGGAGGAGGCACTTACGGCATTCATGGCACCAATAATCCGGCCAACATTGGGACGTATGCTTCACTGGGATGTGTGCGCATGCACAATCATGATGTGGAATACTTGTATGAGCTGTTGCCGGAGCACACTCCTGTCTGGATTGGCTCAACCCAGCAGCTAGAGAATTGGGGAATCCGTTAATTTTCAAACAGAAAAGCTGTCCCAAGCGATGGGGACAGCTTTCCTTTATACTCTTTGGTTCTCAATAAGCGGTGAGATACTGGTCGCGCTCCCAGGGATGCACCTGGGTTCTGAACATATCCCATTCAATTTCTTTGGCTTCGATGAAGCGGGTGAGAATATGTTCACCCAGTGCTTTTTTAAGCACCTCATTTTGTTTCAACTCTTCAATCGCTTCTTTGAGCGTGGATGGCAGACTGTCAATGCGGTTTTCCTTGCGCTCCTCTTCTGTCATAGTATAGATGTTTTGATTCGTTGGTGGAACCAGAGGAAGCTTTTTCTTAATGCCATCCAATCCAGCAGCCAGCATGACGGCAAGGGCCAGATACGGATTGGCCGACGGGTCTGGATTGCGCAATTCTATGCGCGTGCTTAAACCGCGTGATGCCGGCACCCGGACCAGCGGACTTCTGTTTTTGGCCGACCAGGCGACATAGCAAGGCGCTTCATAGCCAGGCACTAAACGTTTGTAAGAGTTGACAGTTGGATTGGTAATGGCGGCCATGGCTCTGGCGTGATGCAGAATGCCGGCCAAATATTGTTTGGCGGTGTCACTAAGGCCCAGTTCATCCCGTTCATCGTAGAAGGCATTCTCCTCTCCCCTGAACAAGGATTGGTGACAGTGCATGCCTGATCCGTTTACCCCAAACAGCGGTTTGGGCATAAACGTGGCGTGCAGCCCGTGTTGTTTAGCGACGTTTTTCACGACCACTTTAAAGGTTTGGATATTATCGGCTGCAGTGACAGCATTGGCATATTTAAAGTCGATCTCATGCTGTCCCGGGGCCACTTCATGGTGGGAGGCTTCAATTTCAAAGCCCATTTTTTCCAGGGTGAGCACAATATCCCGGCGGCAATTTTCACCTAAATCGGTGGGAGCCAGATCAAAATAACCGCCTTGATCATTCACTTCCAAGGTTGGATCGCCTTTTTCATCCAGCTTAAACAGGAAGAACTCCGGTTCAGGCCCGACGTTCATGGCCGTAAAGCCTAGCGTTTCTGCCTCTTTCAGCATCCGCTTCAAGACCCCCCGCGGATCTCCGGCAAACGGT
>NZ_BMKZ01000085.1 GCF_014644735.1 Caldalkalibacillus thermarum
CGAACAAAACGTAAGAAGCTTGAATACCGGAATCCAACGCTTGTCTGAGCAGCTCAATCAAGACATCCGAAGACTTTTGCATGCTTTCCCGGCGTCGTTTGTAACCTGTGGTCCGCTTGTCAAGACCTTCGAACATTTCGACCAGGCGGTTTTTGGGATCATGGGAACTGAGCAACGAGAAGCAGAGAGGAACAAAGGTGTTTCCGTCTGACCAACCTAAGGTAAGCAGGCGAAAACCCCGAACAAACTTGCCGGTGGTGTGATCATGGACTTTGGCCAGTAACTCGACCGCCTTGCTGCGTGCACGGGAATAGAGCGAATCATCCACAATCAGTACCTTTACCCGATCTTTACCGGTTAACGGGTCCAATTTGTTCCGGATCAGCCCGCTGCTCAAAAGCAGCAAAAACTTGCGCCAGTTATAGCGGCTGGAATTCAGAAAACGATAGACCGCATCTTTTCCGGGAAGNCAGTTAAATCAAGGGATTCTCGTGTTTTTCAAGGTGCGAAAGTTGAGTGAGAAATTTTCTAATGTGCATTTTGAGTGTGTGCTTGTTTGTTATCGTTTCAGTCTTTATGTTTGAAACAGAAGTCCACGCTAGTCCTGCATATCATGAGGAAGAATGGAGTCAAACGGTATGGACTGGTACCGTTTTTGTTCCTGTCAATGGTATATATACTTACACAGAATACTATGAACCTGTATCGTATCCAGTAGTCAGGTTTGGACCTCAAGAATCATTTATAGGTTATAATGGTTTTGTCTTGCCACAGCTTAGTGCAGCAGCCGTTCAATATTTTATAGGTGGGGAAGAGGTTGATGTTGTATACTTCACTGAAGGTGAAAATTATACACATCCTGATTGGGCTTGGGACTTCACAAGAAGAAGTACAAATCCTTATAATTTGACTTTCTATGATGAAGCTATTACTTGGAATACACATATTGTTTTATATTCAACTATTTATTCTCCAGATTATGTGCAAATGCAAGTTGGTTTTTTATATAGATGGCAATAGTTAATAGGGAAGGGAGGAGTTTAATTATGAAAAAAACAACTGTTCTTATTTTGGCGATTGTATTGTTAGGTGTTGGAACGGCTTTTGCAGCGGGATACAAACTGTATGTTGAACCAGTTACAGGGAATGAATTGGATGAGCTTGTAAAGTCCGAGCCTTTTGAGTTTAATGTAGAGTCAAACACTATTGAACCCAACCCGGAAGGTTTTTATCAAATGGGCAAATTCATTGCTACTAGCGCCGGTTCTGTTGCTACAAGTGAGATGGTTCCTGCTTTTGGTCAATTAGATGTGAATCGGTATAACCTGCTGGTCCTTCAAAAGAAGGTCGTCGATGGTTTGAATCAAGAAGAAGCCGAAAAACTCGCTTTTGAAGGGGTCATTCAAGAAGCTGCATTTTTAACGAAAGCCTGGGAACTAGGCATTGAAATTACGGATGATGAAGCACTTCAGTTTGTGGCCCAATTGCGTAAAAGGCATGAATTGCCAGCAGAAGAAGGCAGCAGTGAATATGCAGAACAAGTTAATACTAAAGCTTTTATTGAGGGATTAGGCATTACAGAAGATGAATATTGGGAAGAGTTTGTCGTTCAATCTATAAAAAAAGACCTGTTGATAAGTGAATTAACCAATAAAGTCATGCAAGAGGTTGGATCTGCCCAAGCTATGCAAGATTTGGGACAGTTTTATGATAAGATCGTAGAGAAATACAAAGAGGAACATAAAAATGAAATTGAGGCGTTTAAGAAAGAGGTTTTTAATGAAAAGTAAACAACTTGAACAAATTAGAAATGTTATTTTTTACTCAGGTGAATTTATATCTTAGGAGCCGGGTGTATCATGATACTCCCGGCTTTTTTACAGTCAAACCTATCGCTTTCTCGGCTTTTATTCCAACAAACAATGAAAAAGAAAAGGATTCAATCACAACTCAACAAAGAACGTGTCCGCCGGGAAAAATTTATGTGCATAATCGGCTTCCTGATTGAATCTCCGGCTTCTTTTAACCGGTCATCAGCTGAATGAAATGGAGGAGATTTGTGATCAGATTGTGATTCTGGATGGTGGTAAAATAATCGACTCGTTTGATAATCATCAACGCAACAAACAACTGATGGAGCATTATGCGCTTAAGATAGGGTTACGTTATGACACAACTTATCAAGACTGAAATCTATAAGATTTCTGGATATCATGAATATTTGTTGTTCGGCTCCAGATCATTGTATTCGGCACTGGCAGTAGTCGAACTCCCCTGGTTACAGCTGATCAAACATATGCTGATATTAGAGAAATTGAACAATATATTAAGGAGACCCTGACGAGTGGAGGCACTTCGTGAACTGGCTTACCGTTACTTTAGACAAGCCAATAACCCTGAAGAAGCTGACCGGGTGTATCAGCGTGTATTGGAATTGGATCCGCATCATACGATGGCATTACATCAGCGGGCATTGGTTCTCATTGAACTGGAGGAATGGGAAGAGCCTGAACGATTGTGGCATATGCTGATGGTCACATGGAACATTTTAGAGGCTGGCTAGAGCATATTGATCAACTGGTTCATGAAGGAAATCCCGAATATCAATTGGAGGAAGAATGTGACCACCCCGGAGTTTGTCATGTTTCACATGATTCGCCTTCATTTTCTCAGTGGTAACGTGGAAGGGTTTCAGGATGTCGTGACCCGTTTTAGTCAACAACCAACCGGCAGACCTGATATATTGGGAGTGCCGTTTACGGTTGGTTCGTGAAATGGCACATAAGATAGAATACACGTCTTGAAAAAAAGGGATTGCTGCATGATGTAATGCCTTTGTTGCTGTTTCAGTTAACTTAGCTGTTTGATTTGACGGCTTTACCATGACCTTAAACCCTAGTGTTTCCAACTTCCAAATCGCTTTTTCTGACGACTTGATGGCTTGCGTTCTTCGTAGTAATGTGGACCAAGTTCGATGTAAATCTGCTTCTTTTTGAGAAGATGATAGACAATCGTCAGGATGCTATAAGCGACCGCAACTGCTACACGATTGAATCCACGACGTGCAGCAATACGATGGTGATAAGTGTGTTTAAACCTAGCAGCGGCACGGGCGCCTTCCACCAAGGTGTTGTGAAGCTTCTGGTTTCCCTTGAGGTTTTTCTATGACTCAAGTTTGACACGTGGTATCACAAGAAAGCCTGAAATGATGGTAGTCTAAAAAGTGGACACAGATTTTAGAGATCACATCTGGATAGGAAAGCCTCCCTATAAGTTGTTATGGAGGTGGGGGGACATAGCCCCATAGGTGAGCCTGACCGAAAGGGAAGGCGA
>NZ_BMKZ01000086.1 GCF_014644735.1 Caldalkalibacillus thermarum
GAATTCATGCGGCATGATCAGCTGATCCTGGTTATGGCGATACACAGTAATACCTCCAAGTGCAAGGTTTTTGTGGTGTTTTTTGAAAAACCCTTGCACTTAATTTCGCCAAAAATAGGTCTTTTCCTTTCAATATCAACATTTTTGTGTTTTTCAGCAAACCCTAATTATTCATCTTCTCACTAGTGTTGCATTAATCTAATCCCATCATTAGGAATACACAAAATATTCAGAGTTATATTGTCCGGAGGACAAAAAAATCCTTTACACTGGAGGTACAGGTGGTTCCTGTCCAAATCCAACGTAAAGGACACAAGTTATGGACAAGGATACACTATTTTCGTCATTTGGTAAATGGGTTTCAACAATTAATTTTCAACAATTTGAGGAACATGTTGAAGTGCCTGGTCATGACAAATACACCAAGAAACTAACAGCTAAAGCGTACCTCCTGCTATTTCTGCATGCTCAGTTGCATGAGAAAGAAAGTTTAAGAGCAGTCGCAGATGGCGTACTGGATGAAGACTTGCAGAAAATACTTGGCTTTGAATCCATCAGTGCTTCCCAGTTGTCCCGAAAAAACAACCAAGTCGATCCTTCACTCCTGGCCAAGATATTTCTCGATCTTGTCCAGCAAATCCGATGTCACATGCAACAGAGCCAACCGTGTCGAATGCCACTGAAAATCATTGATTCAACGACGCTCTCTCTATCTTTGACGAACTACAAATGGGCCACTTTTCGGAGAACAAAATCTGGTGTCAAGTTACATTTGCGTCTCGTTTTTATGGATAAAGGGAATGTTTATCCAGAGAAGGCTGTGATGACACCGGCAAATGAACATGACCGTAGTCAACTTGAGGTCCTGGTTGATGAAAAGGAAGCCATGTATGTGTTCGACCGTGGCTACGTGGATTACGAGACATTTGATCGATTTTTTGATGAAGGGATCTTTTTTGCTTCTCGCCTCAAGAAAAATGCGGTGACACGTACCATCGAAACCTTTGAGGTTCCAAAAGACAGTCCGATTCTGTCCGACTCCATGGTACTCTTAGGGACGCCGCAGAAACGGACAGAAAATGTGTTCCGTCTCATCGAGACGGTTGATTCTCAAGGAAATCTGATTCGCATCATAACCAACCGCTTTGATCTGGATGCTGAAGACATCGGTGACATTTACCGTTCACGTTGGGCCATTGAATTGTTCTTTAAAAGCCCTACTTTGGAAATTCACTTTTTAGCTCTTCGAGCTTAAATATTTTATTCAGAATAGTGCGAATAATATGATCTAAGGTTTTATGCAATGCTAGTGTCATCTTCTGAACTTTATATTGACAATACCTTTCCGATGAGATATAGTACATTACAACACTAATGCACTATATCGGAAAAGGAGGGTAGATGTGCCCTTGCCAATTAATCCAGATGGGACGAAACCAATCTATGTTCAGATAGCTGAATGGTTAGAAACGGAGATTTTGTCAGGCAATATTGCTGCTGATGAAAAAATTTACTCCCAATATCAACTGGCTGAGATGTTTAACATTAACCCAGCTACCGCAGCTAAAGGATTAAAATTGTTGGCTGAACAAAACATTCTCTACAAAAAACGGGGGTTAGGCATGTTTGTCTCTTCGCAAGCAAAAGAATTGATCCTCCACAGGCGCAAAAACGAAACCTTAATCCACCTGGTTGAGGAGCTCATCACTGAAGCCCAGCGTGTGGGTCTCAGTGTAACTGAATTGTTGTCTTTAGTCCAATCTTCATATCAACAACGCAAGGGGAAAGGGGAATCCTGATGCATGTCATTGAAACGGAAAAGCTGAGCAAAGTATATGGTTCTGCCACAGCGATTGACCAGCTTTCCTTGACCATTGGAGAAAACAAACTGATCGGTTTGATTGGGCGCAACGGGGCTGGCAAAACCACCCTGCTGAAACTGATCGCCGGCTATCTTTTGCCCTCGGCTGGCACGATCAAGGTCTTTGGAGAGCCACCTTTCAACAATCTGACAGTCTCTAGCAACATGATTCTGACCAATGACCGCCTGCCTGTTATACCCACGCTGACCATCGCCGAGATCATGGATAGTATGGCGCTGTTTTATCCCCACTGGGATCATGGACTGGCCAAACGCTTGTGTCAATATTTTGAATTGAATCCCAAATTCTACCCGAATACATTGTCCAAAGGTCAACAAAGCACCTTTTACACCATTATTGGCATCGCTGCCCGCTGCCCCTTAACGATGCTTGATGAACCAACCACAGGTATGGATAAAGCGGTACGTAAGGATATCTACCGGGTGCTGCTCAAGGATTATCTCAACCATCCCCGCACCATGATCATTTCCAGTCACTTGCTGAACGAGCTGGAAGAGATCTTGGAAGAGATTATCTTGCTCGATAAGGGACAAAAAAAAGTGCATTTGCCTGTGGAGGAATTAAGCCGGCTGGTGATCCGGCTGAGGGGTAAACAAGAGGCGCTGGCACCTGTGTTAGAGACAAAGCTGGTCATTGACCAGCAACCGCTGGGCCCTGACAGCCTCACTGTGGTCGTGAAGAATGAGTTGCCGGAGGATCTGCTACGCTCTCTTCGCCAGCAACAGGTGGAAATATTGTCTGTGCCCACAGACGAAACTTGCGTCTATCTGACTAAATCGAGACAAGGAGGCATTGATGATGTCTTTAACGACAACTAGCCTGGCCCACAATGTCAAGCAACTCTACCGCTACGTGTGAGTCAAGTATTTCCGGGCAGAGTTTTTTATCCCCATCATGGATGTAAGCGGATTCATTGTTTGAGGGTACTCTCTTGGTCATTTCTTATCCTGTTTTAAAAACCAACCAATCCCTTCAGCGC
>NZ_BMKZ01000087.1 GCF_014644735.1 Caldalkalibacillus thermarum
GATTCCTTTCCCCTGAGCAAGCATTTGAAGCCAGGGATGCGATTGGAGAAACAGCCGAATTTTTGTTTCAGTCTTACAAACGCCTGGGCGGCGTTTGGATGCTGGATCAGCTCTGGCGCAAATTAGGAGCGCCAAATCTTCGCAGCTGTAGGCGTTGAACCTCCCCCAGGGTTCCCCGAGATCCAGCCAAGTTCACAGATACACGTACCAACCCTACTGAATCGCTCATATACTCAGGTGTATCATGGGTTTATGAGCGATTTGTTTACCTAGTGACTGTCGGACTCGGGTGAAGGAAGCTGGAGGCAAACACTCGACCTGAGGTACACGAACCCAATTTGAGGCTGTTACAGTCGGATGAGTCTGCCAAACAAGACGAAGTCCTAAGCCGCCAAGGGCTGTAGCAGTATATTGGGCAGGTGCATGAGTGGAAAGTCCGTGCTCTTATCCGGGGAGGCCTGTACGGTACGCCATCTGAAGATGGTAACCAAGACCGAAAGGTTTTGCTGAACGTACAGGAGTCAGCAAGACAAAAGTACCTGAGTAAAGATATGCTGATGATGCCATAGTCCACTGTCGGACCAAGGAAGAGGCTGAGCGATTACTGAAGCAGCTGACAGAAAGGTTTAAGGTATGCAAACTTGAATTACATCCCGACAAAACTCGAATCGTCTACTGTAAAGATGATGACCGGACAGGTGATCATCCTGAGATTAAGGAGGGTGGCGTCTGCATCTAAAACCGGATAAAGGAATTGTTGACTTGTCTCGCATGTTTAATGGGATCATCCGAGGTTGGGTCAACTACTACGGACGCTTCTATAAGTCGCAACTCTATCCTGTACTCCGACATCTGAATCGAGCTCTGATACATTGGGCCAGACGAAAATATAAGAAGCTGGCACGAAGTAGAAGAAGAGCCAAACGCTGGTTAGGCAAGCTGGCAAGAAATTGCCCTCACTTGTTTGTACATTGGCAGATGGGAATTCTGCCATCGGCTGGATAATGGGAGCCGGATGAGCCGAGAGGTTCACGTCCGGTTCTGAGAGGGCCTGAGGATGAGATTCCTTCGGGTTACTCACCGTAACATTTATGTGCGCAGCAGGCGTGCAGGGCAACGAGTGAAGCAAAGTATTCAAAGGTTCTTGGAGAAGAAGTTAAAACTCAAAGTCAATGAGGAGAAAAGCGCTGTCGACCGACCTTGGAGAAGGAAGTTTCTGGGCTTCAGTTTCACCAAGCAACGCGAAGCCCGGATACGTCTAGCCTCGAAGTCCATCCAACGCTTTAAGAACAAGATACGCCAGCTGACCAACCCTAACTGGAGCATTTCAATGGAAGAACTAGTGCGGACCCGCATGCTAGATGGTGTGAGGGGACGGGGATTAGTCACCCCCTCCTACTCGATGCTTTTGATTATGCTGTCATTAAAAATTCATAGATGAGAATAAAAATGAGCACATACATATCGGAATTGTTGTGTAAACATATTGATCGTGGGGGGATTATTCTTACAATTATTGTGGGGTAAAGAAAGTGGAACGGAATATGCCCTATTGACAGTCATCAGAAGAAGAGCAACAGAAAACGGTAAAAGAGTGAGGGCTCAAAAAACAGATTCAGTTTTTGGAGGACAGCCACATGGAATTTAAATCGTGGTTAAAAAGGTTTGTACTTGAACATGGATTGCTCATATCGTGGTTGATCGCATTTACTGCAACGTTAGGTAGTCTATATTTTTCAGAGATCGTGGGGTTTATCCCGTGTGAGTATTGCTGGTATCAGCGGATACTGATGTACCCTTTAGCTGTCATTTTGGCCATCGCAACAGTCAGGAAAGATATCAGGGTCTATGTCTATGTATTGCCTTTGTCCATCAGTGGTGGAAGTATTTCATTATTTCATTATTTGAATCAAAAAGTGACATTTTTACATGAACTAGGAGCAGCATGTGGACCTATACCGTGCAATATTGAGTATATCAATTGGTTTGGGTTTGTGACCATTCCTTTTATGGCCCTTGTCGCTTTTATATTAGTCACAATTATTCATCTGTCCTTATACTACGTACAAAGGAGCGAAAATAAATGAGGAAAATCATCTTGTTTGGAATCATTATCATCGTGTTGTTTGGAGCTCTGGGCATTGTCACTTACATACAACAGCAGCAGGCGATAGAAGGAAATCCGTATGGCAAGGAGAGTCTTCATCCAGAGACCATTAAACAGTTAGATCATCCTTTGTATCAGAATCAGATCTTACCGGAAGCATTAGCAGAAAGAATCCAAAATGGAGAAGAGCTGTACATTTATTATTACCAGCCGGACTGTCCATATTGCCAAGAGGTGACACCCCATTTGGTTGAGGTGGCTGAAGAGAACGGTTTTGAGTTGTATTTACACAACTTGAGAGAGTTCCCGGAAAATTGGGAGACATATAATTTGGATGTTGTGCCTACAGTTGTACATTACAAGGATGGAGAAGAAGTATCTCGTATCGTTGGTTTTCACGACCGTGAGGAATATGAGCAATGGTTTGGGGTTGAATAATGGACATGTAAATAGGGTTTGCGGAAAAACAAAAAATTGTTGAGATGAAAGGGAAAAGACGTATTTTTGGCGAAATTAAGTGCAAGGTATTTTCGAAAAAACGCCACAAAAACCTTGCACTTGGAGGTATTGCTGTGTATCGCCATAACCAAGATCAGCTGATCATGCCGCATGAATTCTTCCTGCCTTTTGGTGGTCAACTGGACCCCAACAACCGTTGGGTATTACTCGCTCAAAGAATTCCATGGAACAAAGCGGAAGATCTGTATATCGGGCAGC
>NZ_BMKZ01000088.1 GCF_014644735.1 Caldalkalibacillus thermarum
TTGGAGACGCTTGCCTTGCGTTCTCTTGAGCAAGAAACGGAAATACGGGAAATGAAACGGATTAAATAAAGCCTATGGACTTTACACATAGGCTTTTTTTGGTACAATGTAATAGAACAAATGTTCTGTTACTAAGTGCCTATAGGGGGGGTTGACAATGCTACATATGTACTACAAAACTGCATTTGAAGAAAAAATAGAGCATCTGTTCAAGTCAAAAGGTATTGTTCAATCTGAAGATTTGTGCTTGGACAATCTGTCAGATATTTTTAACATCCAGATCGTTTACATGCCCGATGCCCCTCAACGAGCCATGTGGGATGATAGTTTATCCGTCATCTTTCTTGATTCGACCAAAACACCTGCTGAAGTGAGAGAAGTGTTTTTCCACGAGCTTGCCCATCTCCTTTTTCACGAGGGTAATCAGTCTGTTATGTTTACTGATTTTCGCAATCTGCAAGAAAATCAGGCCAAAGTTTTTCAGTTGTATGCTGCCATGCCTTTTTTTATGATCAAGAAACTGGATTTACCCAGTGAGGACAGATTGATTATCGGGCTATTATCAGATGTTTTTAAGGTCACACATAGGTTGGCCAAAAAAAGATGGTATCAAATCAAACAACGGATATACACGGCACAGTTTTTGTGCGGATCGGCTATCCCAGCCCCTAATACTTCTAAAAAATGGTCAAAGGAAACACTCAGGCTTCTGGACAAACTTTATCAACAGATCGGTGTCCGGGGATGATTGTCTATGCAATCCATTGTTTATTATGATTATTATGACGGCAAACTGTGTCCAATATGGTATGTTGTTTATCTGGAAGAAAAGGATTATACAAAGGATGTCCTCTATGTCCCTGTCCAGTGTCCCTTCCAGCCCCTAAACGAGTTTGAGGAATCTCTGGGAGTCTCTGTGTTTTTGTCTGAATTGATTGTTAATACCCAAAAACCGAACTGCTTCGGAATCAACATAAGGTCTATTCGTCAAAGGACAGAGATGACAGGCATCTCCATAAGTAAAATCCATTTTCTTGTGATACAAATGGATGATCTGGAGGATGTTTTGAACATGGCTAGGGTGAGGTGGCATGTGAATGAATGCGATTCTGTACGCCAGAGTGTCAACAGATGATCAATCGGAAAGAGGAACCATTGAAGGTCAGCTTGAATTTGGAGAGAAATATGCTGATCTGCACCAGATGAACTTGTTAAAGGTTTATAAGGACGATGGCATTAGTGGAACACTCGAACTTAAAGACCGCATTGGCGGTTCAGAACTTCTTGATGATATTCAGAGCAAAAAGATTCAGGCTGATGTCATGTTGATCTATAAGTTAGACCGTCTTGGACGCTCAGCAAGAGTCATTTTAAATGCGATACATGAATTGGATCAATACGGTGTAAAAGTGAAGTCAATGACCGAAGATTTTGATTCAAAAAGCCCTTCCGGTCGGCTTCTTGTAACGATGTTAGCGGCCATTGCTGATTTTGAACGTGAAAACATTATTGAGAGGATGTGGCACGGGGCTAACAGAGCCGCCCGCAAAGGAAAGTGGCTGGGTGGAATTGTTCCATACGGATATTATGTCGATGATGAAGGCTACTTGGAAATTAACAGGACTCCTATTCCCAATCTTGGGAAGTCGGAGGCCGACATCATTCACATGATGTATCATCTAATCGGAGAAAAGCACTATTCAGCATGGGAAGTTGCCAAACTTCTGAATTCGATGGGGGTTCCTACGGCTTACGTCAAAGATCACAGGAAAGTCAAGCGAGGAAAAAGGAAAGTTAAAACATCAGGAAAATGGAGACCTTCAAGGGTACGAGCCATTATCTATAATACAACGTACAAAGGTATACACCAGTACGGAAAAAGAGCAAATCGGGACAGGGAAATCATCGAAAGAGAAGTGCCTGCCATTGTAACGCCTGAACTTTGGGAGAAAGCGGTCAATGCAATCAAAAATCCTAATTTGGCTTCAATCGAAAGCAGAGTAGAAAATAATCTTTTGCGGGGACTGATAAAGTGCGGATTATGCGGCAGAAATTATTATGCTGTTTATTACAATGGTGCCCAGAAAAAGAAGAAATATTACTTCGTATGTGCGGGGAAAGTTGGCGATAAAGCTCTCTATAACAGATGTACAAGCAAAAACGTTCCAAAGGACTGGCTGGAGGAACTAGTTTGGAACGATATTGTAAACTTTGCCAGCAAACCAGAGTCCGTTATACAGGAGATTGTGAACGACCTGAATAATGAAAAAGAAAAACAAGTTGAAAATGACTTGTCCTTGGAAATTGAATTTCTGGAAAAAGCGATCAAAGCAAAAGATAATGAGAAACAAAGTATTCTTGATTTGTTTAGAAAAAATCTTATTACTTCAGAGGATGTTGAGTTACAATTAAATAAGATCAATGATGAGAAACAGGAATTGTTGGCAAGGTTGGATAGATTAAGAACGGAAGCGGATCAAAACCAAGAAGCAAAAAAACGACTGTCTTCGGCCGAGAAGATTCTTAAAGAATTAAAGGAGCGAATAAAAGGAGATTTATCCAATAAAGAGAAAAAGGAGATTATCCAGACCATTGTCAAGGATATTGTTGTGCATACAATAAAAACACCCGGTAAACATAGAGATAAAGCAAATGTCCAGATAAACTATGTGTTTTCCATAGGTCAGGACTACACGGACA
>NZ_BMKZ01000089.1 GCF_014644735.1 Caldalkalibacillus thermarum
ACATTTACTTGCACTATGTGCTGGATTTATGGTTTGAAAAGGCTGTAAAACCACGCCTAAAAGGTGAGGCTTACCTTATTCGTTACATTGATGACTTCATCGTTTGCTTTCAATACCGGGCAGATGCCAATCGTTTCCATGAAGCGCTAAAGAAACGGCTCCATAAATTTAACCTGAATCCGTGACATATGGGCGGGATTGGTTTAAATATTTGCCACATGATGACTTATAGACATTAAAATGATCACAAAATATTTGATTATCACCTGAATCCGTGAGGATTCAGGTTTAAATTAGAGCTGGAGCCGGATAAAACCCGCCTTATTGAGTTTGGGAGATTTGCAAGCAGACAGGCCAAAGCACAGGGTGAAAAGAAGCCGGAAACGCTGTATTTTCTCGGTTTTACACACTTTTGTACGCGAAACAGGAAAGGAAACTTCATGGTGGGACGAAAGACGGAAAAGAAACGTCTCAGGCGGAGCATTGGTAAAATACAGACAACATTGCGTTTGATTCGCCATTGGCTGATCCTTGAGCAGGTTGAGAAGATTAATCAGATGTTGCGAGGGCACTACAATTATTATGGAATGGCAGGAAATTTAAAGTCACTCTACAAGGTGTACCAAGCAACAGATAAATATTGGCACAAGATGTTAGGCAACCGTAGCAGGAAAGGTTATGTGACATGGGAGAGATATGCCCAAATCAAATCCTGGTTTCCTATTGTGCGTCCGAGAATTTCAATCCCTTATAAGGAATTGAAATTGTACGTCATACTGTGAATCCATTTCTGAAGAGCCCGGTGCGGGAAATCTGCACGCCGGGTTCTGTGGGGGTTCGGGCCACCAATTGGGTGGCCTCTCTACCCGGAGACGGGGGTTAGTCACCCCCTCCTACTCGATCTTATACTCTCGATTGCAACCATTAATTTAACTTACCTCCGACAGAAGTCTCCCACTTCTAAGCGAAGCGAAAGTGGAAGATGAATGTCGGTTTGATGTAGCCTCAATATGATGAGTGTGGTAAAATAAAATCAAACAAACGTTCGTATTATGGGCAGGTGATGCGGATATGGCCAACAAAGCCTACAAATTCCGTTTGTATCCAACACAAGAACAAGAACAACTGCTCGCCAAAACGTTCGGTTGCGTCCGTTTCGTCTACAACAAAATGCTTGAGGAACGTCTACACATCTATGACACGTTCAAAGACGACAAAGAAGCTTTGAAACAGCACAAATTTCCCACTCCGGCCAAGTACAAACGGGATTTTCCGTGGCTTAAAGAAGTCGATAGCCTTGCCTTAGCCAACGCTCAATTAAACCTGCAAAAAGCATTCACCAACTTCTTCTCTAGCCGGGCGGGATTTCCCAAGTTCAAAAGCCGCAAGGCGAAACAGTCGTACACCACAAATGTGGTCAACGGAAACATTAAGCTTGCAGATAGCTATATCAAGTTACCCAAACTGAAATGGGTCAAATTGAAGCAACATCGGGAGATTCCTGTTCACCACATGATCAAGTCCTGTACGATCACCAAAACGAAAACAGGAAAATACTTCATCTCCATTCTGACTGAATATGAACACCAACCGGTGCCAAAAGAAATAGAAAACGTTGTTGGGCTCGATTTTTCCATGAATAGGCTGTATGTCGATAGCGAGGGTAAGAGAGCCAATTATCCTCGATTTTACCGGCAAGCCTTGGAAAAACTGGCCCGAGCCCAACGGGTGCTGTCACGCCGCAGGAAAGGTTCCAACCGTTGGCACAAACAGCGGCGGAAAGTAGCCCAATTGCACGAAAAAATTGCCAACCAACGTCAGGACTTTTTGCACAAGACTTCACGACAATTGGCCAACCGGTATGATGCCGTGATGATTGAAGACCTCAACATGAAGGGGATGTCTCAAGCCCTCCATTTCGGTCAAAGCGTCCACGACAACGGCTGGGGCCTGTTCACTACTTTCCTTCAATACAAGTTAGCAGAACAGGGAAAGAAGCTGATCAAAATCGACAAATGGTTCCCCTCATCCAAAACGTGTTCATGTTGTGGCCGAGTGAAGGTGTCTCTATCGCTTTCCGAACGTCTATTTCGTTGTGCATGCGGTTTTGTGGCAGACAGAGACACCAACGCCGCCATCAATATCAAAAAGGAAGGTCTGAAAAAGTTAGGGACTGCCTGACTGGATCTCGAACCGTGGGGCACACGGGGATCGCTCGGTCAACTTCCCATCATGAGATGGGATTACCCGAGAAGCCCCCACCTCTAAGCGTTAGCGCAGGTGGTGGGAGTATGTCACGTGTTGTTCCGTTACTGTCACTCTCGTTTGGGCAACACCTTTGTCTAAGGACACGAGTTCAATCCACAGGTACTGAGCATACGGATCTTGTTCAAACAAAGGCTTTAGCGTTTTCTCCATGTTATCATACTCCTTCCATCAGAGGAATAAGGTCATGATTTAAGTATCATAGATATCCAGACTTGTCTCATTTGATCAACTCCAAAATAATATCAAATCATAACATACTTACTCAACTTTCGCAGACAGAAACACCGAGTAAACCCTTGATATAATTGGGCAAACTCGACAAAAACTGATCGAAAAGCTCTTGAAACTTCTCTTCCGTAAGAACTAGAACTTCCCGTACCGCAGA
>NZ_BMKZ01000090.1 GCF_014644735.1 Caldalkalibacillus thermarum
AACCTCATCAAAAACATAATCACCAAACATGTTTAAGGCGACAAAGCCGGTCACATATTCCCTAAAACCCGGCCAGCGTCCCATCACTTTATCCGATCTTTGAATAATTTCCTCGTTGAACATCATGCCTTGACCATCACCAATGATACAGATTCTTTCATATTCATTCATATACTCTTCCTGTGTTTTAGGCAGTTTTTCAAGTGCTAACAAATCCAACACCTCCGATGATTATTCAGTCCAAGTCCATTCCAAAAGACTGAAGCAAAGCTTCCGCACTTTCCCTGACTGATGTCTGGCGTTTCATCTCCTGCTCCTGTTGATGCTGTATCTGACTGACCACCACCCCCTCTGCAAGTTTTTTCTCCACATCCAACAGACGCCCGTTGATGTCGGACAAAACCTGTTCCAAACGCTCAAGCTGTTGGTTGATCTTGTCCTCTTCCACGGCCTTCCTGTAAGCAAATTTCAGCATCCGGCGGATCATTTCGCTACGTCCCGATGAACGCACGTTCTTAAACAGGGCAACCAATTCCGCATCTTCGTCCGTCAGTCTGAAAGTGATTTTGAGGGACATGGCTTCTGTCCCCCTTTTTTACATGGCATTTTCTCTTTTCTCAGTCTGCCAGATGGCACGGCCAAGTTTCAGATAACCCAAGGCATTGGCAAACTGGCTGTCCGGGACAAGTTCCAACTGATTGCTCAGCATCTTCTTAAGATATGGGAAATACAATTCCCCTCCACCACCAGCCACAAAGATCATGTCGAGCAAGTCCAGTACATTGTTCCACGATTCCTTAACCCCGTCCGCTATTTTGGTGGACGTATGGACAAGACTTGATTCAATGGTGTCGTCAAAACGGACGGGCTGGCCACGGTAACGGATCATTCCTGTCCGAATGATGCGGTCAATGTATTCCTCAGACAGATCAGACCCGCCCGTTTTCTGCTTGAAAGCCCGCAGAATGTCCCTGTGCAGGTTGACCACACCCTGCACGTCAATCGTGCCGGATAACTCCGGTTTGGGCTTGAAAGAACCGTTTTTCTGTATCTCCACGACAATGAAATCGGTTGTTCTGAAGCCAATGTCAATCAGTCCCACCTTGGCTCCTTCTTCCACCAATTGCGGATAATTGGGAGCAAGCTGGTCAGAATACAACGCACTCATCACCGCTCCGGCTCCCTGTGGAAAAACAATGCACTGTTCCACACTGATCCGCCTTGTCGCCCTGCCCAAAGGCCCGGACACCCATTCCAGTTCGGGATAGACGCCTTCCAAGGTGCGCTTGACCTCTTTAGCCTGCTGTTTGTAAAAGTCCAGCGGCAATCCCGTCACCAGACGCACGACCTGTTGTTCCGGCGGTGTGACCAACTGTATGGCCGCATTCATCATCAGTTTGGTATGTTCATGACGGTAACGATCCTGTTCAAATATACGCACACTGTTTTTGGATTCCTTTTTGGCCAACTCACCCAAGAAAAACTCCTGCCCGTTTACACGGACGTGACACTCTGAAATATCCTGCCCCTGAGAACCAAAAAGCCCCGCCAGTGAGCGGTCATGACCGGCTCCCACCAGCGAGGGAAATAATACCTTCTTTCCACTTGTCGATACGGCCTTCACATACCCATAACCCAAGTCTACTGATACAATTGTCAACTGACGTACCCCCTTGTTAATTGATGTTTTTGTCTGGCCAACTCATACATGATGGCCAGACGGAAATCAAACACATCGCCCAGCTTTTCGTTATTATGGGCGTTGTACCAAACATCGCCGTCTGTATAGACATGGTCAAACAACCGGCTGAGATCACATACCTGTGCTATTATGCTTCCTTTTTTGCTGACAGTCCCGACATTGACCGCATGAATCTGGCAAACATTGATGTGAGTGTAAAAATAAGCTTTGCAGTTATCTTTGTTACGCTCAAACAAACTCACAAATCTATCTTTTAGTTTTTGCCATCTCCGGGGCATCACCCACACACAATCGTCAAGAGGATCAATCTTCTTTAGCCAGATTATGTTTTTTTTGTTTTCCATATAGCTTTTCACCCAAACCCCTTGTCTGTTCTGAAAACGGGATGGAAAAAGATGTTCAGACGACACGTCACTGAAGTGTTTTCCTCCATACATAATGGTGGTGAGTAAGTCCGTTTTGACATCTTCTCTCAACACATCCAGCACAAAGTCAATCAAAGCAATTTTGTCTTCTTTTGATCCTTTTTCCATCCATGATTCCAGCAAATCAAACACTCTCAAATACTCAAATCCCGGATAGGGCAACTTGTGTTTTTCCGGCAGATCAGTGTTCTGTCTGTTCCATTCCAAAATTTTGTTCAGCATACCTCTTCTCCCCGCACACACAAATAACGTTCCAACATTCTAAGCAGGTTATGGTAAATCCTGCCTTGCAGAAGGGGTTCATAATACATCAAGGTGATAATCTCGTGACAAGCTCGCATGTATTTTTCTTCCTCAAACGCCTTTCTGATATGAAGCATATGAAAAAGATACCAAGAGTGAATCGCATCCCGTTTTTCGTACACTTTTGCCGGTTTTCTTTTGCGAAGCTCGTCACAAAA
>NZ_BMKZ01000091.1 GCF_014644735.1 Caldalkalibacillus thermarum
CTGTTTTTGTCAATAATAAATTGAGCCAGAGCGATCACTTCAAAAGTGAGCCACTTTTAGAATCAGAGTTCCCATAAATGGGAGAGGGTGGGTGTTTGGATGATTTGCCCCTAGGGGCAAGTCATCCAAACACTTCGCGCATCTGGCTACCACTCCCCATTTTCCCTCTGTTTCATACTTTGACGGAATCGATAAGATTCTCCGTTTAGAAGAAGAATGTGCGAACGGTGAGTGAGCCGATCAAGCAACGCTGCTGTCATCTTTTCATCCCCAAAAATGTTCGTCCATTCTACAAATTCAAGATTTGTTGTAATGATGACACTTGCACGTTCATAGCGATTGGAAAAGAACTGAAATAATAGCTCTGCTCCTGTTTTGGAAAAGGGGATATATCCCAGTTCATCTACGATGATCACATCATATTTGAGCCACTTCTTCTCAAACGCACCAAGTTTGTGCTCTTCTTTAGCAATAAGCAACTCTTCCACTAACTCGGAAGCAGTAATGAATTTTGTTTTGTAGCCATTTTGGATCATGGCGATTCCAAGCCCAATGGCCAAATGGGTTTTCCCTGTGCCACTATTCCCTAGAAAAATAATATTCTCTTTTCTCTCTGCAAACTCACCTTTTGCGAGTGTGAGAAATCGATTTCGATTTAAGCTCGGCATGAAAGTAAAATCATAGGTGTCTAAAGTTTTGTGGATGGGAAAGGCAGCTTGTTTGAGCCTTCGCTGTCTTTGATTTTCCTCTCTTGCCTGCACTTCTGCTTCTAATAGTGCCAATAAGTATTCTTCATACCGTAGATTTCTTTCTTCTGCCTCTCTTGCGAGAGAGCGATATTGTTTCGCAATTGTAGGCATTCTCAATTGCTTCGTGATATGGTCTAAAAGGATTTCCGTTGTCATTTCATCTGACCTCCCGTTAATTGTCCGTATTGAGCTACGTTTGCCGTTTGAATTTTATAGTCTAGTAGATTTACAGGCGTTTTCTCCTTAGATAGATCTTGGACCTGCAAGTAGTTATTCGTCAGTCTTTGAATGATTTCATGGACGACTTCGTACCGATAGACCTGCGCTTGTTCAGCTTCTCGTAGTGCTTGTGTCAATTTTTCCATCCCGATTTCTCGATGAAGGAGAAGGAGTTGGATAAATTTACGGTCGCCCGCGGCTCCTTCTTGTTCCCTCATTTTTCGGTGAAAACGCCTAAATACATCCGGAAGGTCAGATGATTGAAATGCATGGGCGTCCCGAATCGCTCGCGGTTTTTTTAATAATGCCTCCAGATAATGATCTAGATTGGTGATCATCTGGTTTCGTTCGTAAGAACGAGGATGTTCAGCGATCACTTGATTTTGAGCCACAACGATCACATGATCGACAAACATTTTTGCCCATACAGCTTGACCTACATAACTACAAGGGACAGAATACTGATTGGTCTCCACTGTAATTAAAGAGGTCTTATTCACCTGACAAGAGACCAACCGGCAAGCTTCAAACTTCTTTTCAGGGAGTGGGTGTAGATACTCCTTTTCTTTCGCCCACATTTGCGCAACCGTTTCTTTAGTGAACGGAACGGTTTTTTCTTCCGCCTCTCTCAAACACCAGTCCAATAGATAAGCGTTTAATTCCTCCAGCGATTGTACGTCCGGAAGCGGAACGAAGGCGTTTCTTCTTACGTATCCGACCGTCCCTTCCACTCGTCCTTTTTCATTCCCGGAACGAATATTACAAAACTCTGCCTTAAACAAATAGTGGGCTTGTAAGGCTAGAAAAGCATCCTGTTCGAGACGATCTCTCCCTTGGAGTATTTTTACTACAGCCGTTTTTAAATTATCAAATACCCCTTCGGTAGGTACTCCTCCAAAGAATTCAAACGCATGGACAAAGCCATCTAAGAAAGCCTCCTGTTTCTCATGCAGGTATGCTCGTACAAATCGCATTCGACTTGCCGAAAGTTGCATACAAAAGAGGTAAATCCGTTGTGTTCGACCCTGTAGAATAATATCCGCCTCTCCCCAGTCGAATTGGAATTGGTGGCCGAGTTGAAAATCAAGGGGAATAAAGACTTCCTGCAGCTTTTTCTTACGTTTGGCTACAACCTTACGGATGTTGGACTCAGATCCTTTGAAATTGTACTCATCGACTAATCTTCGATAAATTCTGGCAGCGGTATGGCGTTGTTTTCCCCAACGTTTTAGATCGTCTTCGAGCCATTGATCAATAATGGGTAAGACTCGCTTTGTTTCATCGGAATACTCCTTTCCATGATAGTTTTTCTGCCGATGAATGGTGGTTGGAGCCTCATTCTGTTTTAGATATTTGCTTACGGTATTTCTTGAAATCCCTAATTTTTGAGCAATTTGTCGTTGGGATAGCCCTTCTACCTCATACAAGAATTTGATATGATGAAATTGAGCCATCTTGATCATCCTTTTTCTCTCCCTCTGATGAAAAGTTTAAGCACTTTCAATCATAAGGGAGGTAATGAAAATTGGAAATCAGGTGGCTCATTTTTTATGTGATCGAACCCTTCAAAAGTGGCTCAATTTTAAATTATCAAATACA
>NZ_BMKZ01000092.1 GCF_014644735.1 Caldalkalibacillus thermarum
GAAAATGGGTCATCATGGTATGGTGGAATGGTTCTTCCTGTTTGAATTCAGTCAGACCAATAAAGTATTGCAAATAGGGGTTTTCTTTGATCTGTTCCACTGTTTCACGGTCGCTGGTGCCTAAACGCTCTTTAATGATAAGCGCACCCAAAGCCATCCGCACAGAAAAGGCCTGACGGCCTTCACTTGTTGATTTGAGCTGCCCGATATACAGATCTTCCGCTTTGCCCCACGGGATTCTTTGAGCGAGTAATACCCAACGGTTGTTGGGGTCCAGTTGACCACCAAAAGGCAGGAAGAATTCATGCGGCATGATCAGCTGATCCTGGTTATGGCGATACACAGCAATACCTCCAAGTGCAAGATTTTTGTGGTGTTTTTTGAAAAACCCTTGCACTTAATTTCGCCAAAAATAGGTCTTTTCCTTTCAATATCAACATTTTTGTGTTTTTCAGCAAACCCCAATTATATCAAGGGTTTACTCGGTGTTTCTGTCTGCGAAAGTTGAGATAGATTACTATTCTAATCCAATAATTCCTGCAAGTCTCAAGAATTTTAAAGATTACTTTTCCAAAAACAAAGTATCTAAAGTTTGAATGATCTTGTTAAGATTAATTTCAGGGGCGAAGTATCCGTACTCATTCATTGATGCACACAAGAATGCGGGCCGCACCTCAGCAGTGGCATTCATATAGACTGTTTCATCGCCCCAATCTCTTTCTTCTCGGAGAGTATCGCTTGCTGTCTGTTCATGCAAATAGCCGCACACACGTTCGTGCTTTAAACATTACCATTCAATTTCATCTGGAAAATCTAAGTTTAATCTTAAATCATTGACATGACAGTTTCGCTTTTTTGCCTCTGCGAAAAGATCAGACTCTAAATCACGATATTCCTGCCCACGTTCAACTATGCGTTTAGCCATAATAGATATATGTTTGAGGCGCTTTTCACGATCCATGTTGATGAACCGATAATTCAGAAGATCTAAATATTGAGTTGCATAATAGGCAATAAATACAGCTTTACCATTCATCGCACTCATCATCCTGGCATAAGCCGCTTGAGATACGGTTCTTTTTAAGCATGCTGCCACTTTTGCCTGCAGAAGCCGCACATGAGCGATAGATTCGTCCCAAATCACCTTTTTGTTTGTAAACAAGTCCATACTGTATTTTGATTTGGCCTGTTTTTGGGCGTAAAGCTCCACAAATTTATTCAGCGCTATGGTGACAAAAATAATCTCCGGCCAGAGTTCATTTATCTTCAGGTATACATTCTTGTAAGGGGCCACCACCGACAAATGCTTCTGCTTTTCCTCGTTAATGCCGTTATCCACAAACTCAACTTCCCGATGTCCCATCATAGCGTGGCGGATTTCGTAGCACAGACTTAATACTCTCAGCCTGGCACTGTCATACTCAATAAATTCACCCTCGTCACCCACAACGGTATGTAATGCTTCATACAAATTTTCAAAATCGATGTAGTCACCGTAAATGGCTACTCCTGCATTGTTAGGTGTATTTTCTACATATATCATTTTCTATCACCTTTTGTCTCAGACTTTGTGAACCTCTCTTTACACAATTCCATAACAATATAGATTGTACTGAGCCATAGCCAAAAAATAAAGAAGCTGCTGATCCCGAAAAGAAGAAAAAAGAACAGACTGACACCCCTATCGGCTTCTAATAGATAGGTATGGCAAGGTCTACGGCAAGTCCTGAGAAAAGCAGTCCTGACCGGTCAAGGAAGGGGCGTATCTTATGTGCAAGATATTCGTTGGAAACTACGTTACGATAATTATCGTAAAGCTTTTCAGCAATTAACGGAATTTATTACAAAAGGTGAGTTAAACAAATTTGAAGTACAGGGGCTTATTCAATTTTTTGAATATACTTTTGAGCTTGGCTAGAAAACGATGAAAGACTATCTGGAACAAGAAGGTTTTAATGTTCCCAGTTCTCGCAAAGCCATTCATTCTCCTTTTGGTATTGAGAGGGGAGGGATGTTTCAATCCTCACCCAGCTTATTAGCTGGGTGCAACGTAGTCGATGTGGATTCGCTGCTTGACGTACTGTACGTTTCAATCCTCACCCAGCTTATTAGCTGGGTGCAACCAGTCAAAAAACCTTCATTTGTACGCAATATACGGTTTCAATCCTCACCCAGCTTATTAGCTGGGTGCAACAGCTTCTTGAGTTTTTTAATAAGCAGCAACTGATTGGTTTCAATCCTCACCCAGCTTATTAGCTGGGTGCAACGCAACAACATAAACAATATGCCTTTGGTGTTACTGTTTCAATCCTCACCCAGCTTATTAGCTGGGTGCAACTATCAATATGGTGAGGAGATTGCGTACGAAGAGTTGTTTCAATCCTCACCCAGCTTATTAGCTGGGTGCAACCGGACGTCTCAACGTGGGCCACGCGCTTGAATACGTGTTTCAATCCTCACCCAGCT
>NZ_BMKZ01000093.1 GCF_014644735.1 Caldalkalibacillus thermarum
CTTAGGTTTTGAGTGTGTGGTTACCTCATAAATACCTAAGATTTTAGGGGGTGGCAAGTTTTTTGCTTATAAACCCACTTAAATCAAGGATTATTAGCTTATTTAATATAAAACTTTTTACAATACGGAGAAGCGAAGGAAGGTGACAGGTATGAAATGGTACATTCCACGGGAACATGGCGCCTGGTCCATGTGGATCACACCGTATCTGATCGGTGCCTTTATTTCGCCATGGACCTGGATGAAAGTGATTGCTTTTGCCGGTCTGTTCTTCTTATATATGTCTTCGGCACCCTTATTGGAGTATGTCAGAAATTCACGTAGAAAAAAAACGTCTCCGCTGCCCAGTTTGCTTATTTTTTCTTCCATTGGTATTGTTCTTATACTCTTCCCTGTATTGTCTGATCCAAGTATCTTGTGGTATTGCGTTATAGCGTTGCCTTTCTTTCTGGTCAATCTCTACTTTGCCCGCAGAAAAAAAGAACGGTTAATCATTAACGATATTGCTGCCATTATCGCTTTAAGCGCTTCAAGCTTATTGGCTGTCCATTTGGGCTACGGTGGATACCACCCGATCGGACTGTACGTGTGGCTTTTGTCCATCTTTTACTTTACAGGGACAGTTTTTCATGCCAAATCCATGATCCGGGAGCGGGGAAACCGCTTAATCAAGCGAGCCGCTAATCTGTATCACGCTTTGTATGTGATCATTCCGATTTTATTCGGGCTGTGGTGGGTCAGCCTCATTTACCTGCCCTCGGCTTTGAAGGTATGGTTGACCCCTTTTAACAGTAAAATACGGCCGAAAACGTTAGGGGTAATGGAGATCGGTTTTTCGGTTTTGTTTTTGATCATGAGCGTCTGGCTGATGGGCCAATTTGTGATCATTTAATGACATCTCATCCTCAAGGCACTAAAGGGTGATGTATTTCACTTTCCCTTCACTATTTTTGAGCCATAATAACTAACAGTAATATGAAGTGATGAAGAGATCATTACAGTAAGCAGGAGATGGGGGTGAAGTGAAAATGAGAGTATTTTTAAGAGTGGCTGATGAACAGGTGGCGGGCAATATTTTGCGCTTTCTTCAGTTTAAGTCGGACAAATTAACAGCGAAAGACCTTTATCAAGACTCCCAATTATATTTGTCCACTATTAATGACAATAATTCCCCGCTGCGCCATGGAAAGATCGTCATGGTCAATGACAAGGGATTAACAATGGAACTCAGGGACAGTAAAATCAGTTATTTGAGCTTTGTTCCATGGGAAGCGGTTCATGAATTTAAGATTTCTTTGGCCGAACCGATTTATCTGGAAAAAAAGAAAAAAGCGAGATAGATTTGATCCTCTTGACTAACCAATGGTTGTCCAACTAAAGTGCACATGTTGAGGCAATGGCTTCTGCACGGAATGGACAGCCATTTTTGTGTTTGGCAAACAACATAAAGCCAGGCATCACAGCCTGGCTTGTGCGCTTATGGGGTTGGGTTTCTTATGACGATTTCAGTTCGTTTAGGATGCGTTTAAACAAAATGTTGTTCTCCAGATGAACGTGTTCAAACATATCAGATTCCAACTCTTCCAAGCGTTGATAGGTCATCTGGTAGGTCATGCACGCTCCTTCTGGAGGTTGGAAATCGCTGGTCAGATCGCGCAGTTGTTTGAGGATATCACCAGCTGTATCGTGTTCATCTTCCAGCTCAGCAATTCCTTTGATCAGTTTTTGTCGCGCTTCGGGTGTAGGGTTTTCCTCATAGGCTTGAATCAATGGGAATACATGTTCCTCTTCTTTCAGTGCATGTTGTTCCAATTCTGTTTTAAGAGTATGGAAGAGTCGGTGTACATCTGCCAGCTCTGGCCGGTCGGGGCCGTGAACGCGGAATACTTTGGTGACATATTGGCTTAGTTGGGGAAGCTCACGGTACAGATAGGCGTGATGTGTATCAATGATATGTCTAATGATATCTCTATAAGAGGCTTCCATCCAGTTCGTTTGCTGTTGGTCATGAGTTTGCTTTTGGGCATAACCCTCATTTAACCTATTTAGAATTTCTTCCTCATTAAGATTTTTCTCTTCAAGCACTTCTCCTAGCGGGCGATCGCCTCCACAGCAGAAATCAATGCGATGTGCTTTGAAAATATCACTGGCTTGAGGATAAATGGTGACAATATCACCTACCTTAGATGTGCGATCAAATACTTTTTCCATACTTAACCCTCCTCAGTCATTTACGTATTGTAAAAAGTTTTATATTAAATAAGCTAATAATCCTTGATTTAAGTGGGTTTATAAGCAAAAAACTTGCCACCCCCTAAAATCTTAGGTATTTATGAGGTAACCACACACTCAAAACCTAAG
>NZ_BMKZ01000094.1 GCF_014644735.1 Caldalkalibacillus thermarum
TCACGGCCTGTCGAGAATATTTTAAAGAGAGAGCCTTCTACTGCATGGACCGTTTTCACTTGGCTAGAGAGATTCGCCGGCTGTGCCGCAAGCATCCCCGGTACCGTCAGATGCAGGAGGCCCTTGAAGCCACCGAAGTGTTATGCAGAAAAGGTGACCAAGACCTTCGAACAGGTAGCCAGAGACAACATCCCTTACTTGAAAAATAAGGCCAATCTGCCAGTATACCGGGCGCTGAAGGGATTGGTTGGTTTTTAAAACAGGATAAGAAATGACCAAGAGAGTACCCTCAAACAATGGATCCGCTTACATCCATGATGGGGATAAAAAACTCTGCCCGGAAATACTTGACTCACACACGTGTCATAGATGTGTTGACGTTCCTCAAGCATTTTGTTGTAGACGAAACGGACGCAACCGAACGTTTTGGCGAGCAGTTGTTCCTGTTCTTGTGTTGGGTACAGACGGAATTTGTAGGCTTTGTTGGCCATATCCGCATCACCTGCCCACAATACGAACGTTTGTTTGATTTTATTTTACCACAACCATCATATTAAGGCTACATCAAACCTACATTCATCTCCCACTTTCGCTTTCTCGCTTGGTAGCGCTTTAGTTTATCATCCTTTCACTTACGATTCGTGTTTTTCCTTTAATTTCCTCTTATCAATCCTTTCAATGCCCTCCCTGTCGGACTGCTCTGCATCGGACCCAGCAACAAGCGGATCGTCCCGTTGATACACCCTTTCGACTGTCGTTTCACTTCTTGCAACCACTGGCGGATCGTAGTATTTACAAACGGAAAGTTTTGGCTCGTGTCCCCTTTCAGATTCTGTCAAGGGACGTCCTTCCTTGGATTTCATGATTGTTTTTAGCATGGCTCGTACGCCCCGGACACTACAACTATATCCTCCCCGTTTGGTCCGTTTGGCCATGATGCGCATTTGCGCCTCTGCGCTTCCCATCGGCCTCATTTTGCTCGTGTCTATACCTGCTTTGCGCAATTTGTCCCGGTCATCTCTCAAATGTTCCCGATGATGTTCCAAAAACGCCCGGTACTTTCTCCATTCCTCCCGCCACTCTTCCGCAATTTGCGTTTCCGGAACGGCCGCCAGGGTCTCCAGCAACGTATCGGCATCGAACGAAGCCAATGACTTTCGAATCGCTTTCCATACTTTCGGCAAATGTCCCATATACCGCCTTAGCTCCCGAACGACATGAAACCGGTCCAATGTATAGATGCAACGGGTAAAGTATGAAGTAGATTTCCCGATCCAGTCTGCTCCGTTCCCCTTCGCTTTCCCATCCCTCATGCACCACTGCTATACGATTTTCCATCCCGCGGCGTCGCTCTCGTTGCAGTTTGGTATACAGTCCGTCCACTTCCACGAACAATACCCGGACGGGACGCCGTTCCCCTTCCGAAGGTTCTGTACGTTCAGCCTGCACGATGAGTTTCTCCCGGATGGCTTCATGACTCAGTACCCGATATCCCAACAAGGCTTCCAGACGCTGGGCGCTATCCCGATACGATGGCCCCTCGCTGGCAAACTGGATCGCCAACTCCTCCAGGTTCGGACTGAGTTTGTCCCGACCCTCATATTGCATCATCCGATCCAGCAAAAAGACATGCTTCCCTGTCTTCCGGTCCAGGTACAACCGCCGTTTGAACCGAACTGTGCCAAACAATGTATCGATACTGATCTCCCGTTGGTCTTTGAGGCGAAAGCGAGCGGTATCCCGTTGTTCCATGATCCAATCGTCCAGCGCCTCCAAAATCCGGCGCATCCCCTCTGAAAACTGCTCCTGCAATTTCCGAAACAATAAGCCTTCGAGTTCTTTTATTGTGGGGATTTTCGTGGTAAGCTTTTGCATAGGGCCTTCTCCTTTCTTGGTGTTGGTTTTTCCCATTTAACACTCTACCAAGGAGAAGGGCCCTTTTTCTATATCCAACGATCATCATTTTAATTCATTTACTCATTCTTTCCTCTGCCCACAAACATTTTACTCTTACACTACTGGTGTGGCGCATATGCCAATCCTTCTTTATTGAAATCATGAAGCGAATACTGGAGGACTTGGATGCTCAAATCGCTCAAGAACGTGACACCCAGCGTTTCCGGTTGAGAGAAAAGAGCCCCACCGTGATCAACAGTCTGTTTGGCGCTATACCCATCAAGCGGAACTATTACTTTGATCAGAAAGCGCATGAATCTGTCTATCTATTGGACCGCTATTTAGAATTTGAAGGCCGC
>NZ_BMKZ01000095.1 GCF_014644735.1 Caldalkalibacillus thermarum
CTGGATCTATTAAACAAAAGCCGTGAAAAACTGGAGCATATGATTGATGTGATGCATCAACCCTTACGAGGCATTCAACCCAAGCCCAGGACCTACCGCAAAAAAGCACGCCAAGCTTATCTTCAGGCGGCTAAACAACGCAAGGTCAGTAAGAAAAAACTGCGGAAGGCGATTAAAGCACAACTGCAATACATCCACCGTAATCTGAAACATATTGAAGAGCTGGCGCAACAATCAGGCCTTCACCTGCTGAGCACCAGGCAGTACCGAGAGTTACTGGTGATACAAGAAGTGTATCGTCAACAAAAGGAGATGTATGACAAACGAAACAACCGGATTGAGGACCGCATTGTCAGCATTGAACAACCCCATGTTCGTCCTATTGTGCGGGGCAAAGCGAAAGCACCAGTTGAATTTGGGGCCAAGGTGGTTATCAGTGTCATCGAGGGATACACCCTGATTGAACACATNACAGTATTTTACAATGAACTTATGGCACTGGTTACGCTCTCTTTTTGTCTTTTTTTGCTATATGGTTTTACTTACGTCTTCAAGAAAAAAAATAGTCTACCAAGAAACTTAAATTGAGCAAGTTAAAACTTAAAAAATGAAACTTTTTCAGCAATCCCTAATGTAACAAACCTCTATTCCGATAATGGAAATCCTATCTTAATTCAAAAACTAGTTACGGAAAAAGAAGGTTTTTATTTTCAGGGATTCCAACAAACGGAACATACTATCAAGGTAGCCGGGGGAAAAAGAGGAGCTGTTTGTGTTGTAGCAGGGACACCGGGAACATGGAAACAGTTTGGAGCTATTGATGCTTAGATATAAAGTTATAGGTAGTAACATCCAGGTTTATAAAAATAAAAATTGGTTGACTCTTTAAGGTATGTATTGTTATATTTTTGGTGTTAGTATAGTTTCATGGACACATTTTAGTTAAGTCCCTTACAATAAAAATTGGGAGAGGATGTGTCCAATATGAACCGAAAGAAATTCAATGACGATTTTAAAAAATAATTGCGGATCTCTACCATTCAGGAACTTCTGTTAAAGATTTGTCCGGCGAATATGGCGTATCTGAAGTGACGGTTTACAGATGGATTAAGCAGTTTACTCCAGCGGGTTCTGGAGATGAGTCCATCACTCAGAAAGAGATGGTTGAGATGAAGAAGGAAATGCTCCGTCTCCAACAAGAGAATGAGATCTTAAAAAAGGCTATGGCCATATTCGCCAAAAAGTAAAGGATACTGAGTTAGCAGAATTCATTGACAATCATAAAGCAGATTATCCAGTTCATACCCTGTGTAAAGTGCTGGGGACTCCCCGAAGCACGTACTATCAAAGATTGAATCATAAAGAGTCAAACCGCGAACGTGAGAACCGGGAGATCACCCAAAGAATTATCAGCATTCATCAGGAGAGCAAACAGCGCTATGGCGCTCCCAAAATCCATCATCTGTTGAAGCAGGAAGGATTTCAAGTCAGCCTAAAGAGAGTGCAGCGTTTAATGAAGAAGTCAGCTATTCGTTCCATTGTGAAGAAGAAATACAAACCCTATCCAAGCAAGGAAAAGGTGATCCAACGGGACAATCTGCTCAAACAGGATTTCACCACCAACATCATCAATGAGAAGTGGGTCGCTGATATCACCTACATTCATACCCTTAAAGATGGATGGTGTTACTTGGCTTCTGTGATGGATTTACATACCCAAAAAATCGTTGGCTATTCCTTTGCCAAATCGATGACGACTGATCTAGTCATCAAAGCGTTGGCAAATGCTTGTGATACACAACAGCCTAAACGCGGGCTTATTCTGCACACGGATTTGGGGACACAATATACGAGCGAAGCATTTGAGCAATATGTCAAATCTCAGGGCATCATACAGTCATTCAGCCGAAAGGGATGTCCTTATGACAATGCTTGTATCGAATCATTTCATGCCATCTAAAGAAAGAGGAAGTCACCTATAAGCCCCCTAATGAATTTGGACAACTAAGGTGTGATCTATTAAACTATTAACTATAAAATTAGGGGGCTGATGAATATGAAACGCCAAAGACATTCTGTTGAATTTAAAATACAAGTTGTCA
>NZ_BMKZ01000096.1 GCF_014644735.1 Caldalkalibacillus thermarum
CTCCAAGGTTCCTCGAGATCCAGCCAAATTCATAGATACACGCATCAACCATGCTGAATGGCTCATGAACCCAGCTGTATCAAGGGTTTATGAGTGATTTGTTTATCTAGTGACTGTCGAACTCGGGAAGTAGTAACTACGGGTATGTGTTCACCCCTTTCACGGCGATTAAAAAAGGATAGAGGATGTAAAATATCCCCTCTATCATTCAGATAAAAGCGTCATTTTATTTTTTAACTGTTTCAATGATACGGAATATAGCGCAGACAAAATCCCAATGTGTAACCATAAATATAATCTCAATATATTTTGATTAAATTGAAGAATAATTAATAAACCAATAAGAGAAAATACCATTCCCTTTAGTAAACCACTAATTAGTTGATTATTAATTTTTTTACTAAGGATAAATGGTTTAAAAATAATGGTAAAAATGTAACTCATAAAAAATGTAAATCCTATTATCCCACTCGCCGCTAATACCTCTGCAAATATTGAAATTCCTTCAAAATGCTTAGCAGTTTCTTGATCTGTTACTGTAATACCATGCAATCTCCCGATAGCGGGAGCAACTCCTCCTAAACTTACACCAATTAAAGGATTTTTCATAAATACATTTAAAGTATCCGTAAAATTCTCAAAGCGAGCATCCACAGAATGTGAAGACGTTCCATTAATGCCTGTACCGGATAGGAGAAACGCAGTACGTTCTCCTCCATAAAACACAAATCCTAATAAAGAAATCATTATGGACATATATAATAATACTACTTTAAAATATTTCAGATGAAATTGAGCCTTAAAAAGATGCCACACAAATAAAAAAATGTATCGCATTATCCAAATTACCATTAACAAAATAGCCATTCTTGAAGAACTTAAAATCATGGCTAATGTAATAAACATAAGTATAACAAATAACTTTCTTCTTGAAAACAAATTTATATTTTCATAATATATATAGAACACGAGTATCCAACCAATTAATAAATAGGTTGAATAATATGATGGTTCATAAGAAAATCCATTAATTCTTGGCAAACTCCCTAAAACCCACCATTGGGTCACAAAAGGAGGAGTAATTCCCAATATCCCTAGAGCAAATTGAATTAAACCAAAAATAGACACAAACAAAAATGAATAAATATACCATTTGATTAATGTTAAAATCTTATTTAAATCATTCACGAAGTGTACAAGCGAAAACACCATACACAAATTTAATACCAACCAAAAAAAATATCCTAAATTCCTTTCCCAAAATGTTGTATTTGGTACAAAAACGAGAATAAATATTGTCCATATTACTAAACTTACAGAACCCAAAGGAAGTTTTATTAAGCCGGAGCGAATAGTATTAACAAACCACAAAAAAATGGGAAACATCAGTAAAAATTGAGCAATCCTAAATGTGAATCCACCTATCGAAAAAGTTAAGAATATATCAAACGATGACGTAACAGAAACAAGTATAAAAATGAATAAAAGAAAAGTTATTTTACTTCCTTTATTATTTTGTAAAATTGGTTGACCCATTACGTTATTTCGTAAAATAGAAAGACTCATTACAATAACCTCTCATGTATTTATTTTACAATAAATGGATTTGAGTCAATATCCTGGACACAAAAAAGTTAAGTTTTAAGCGGAATGTTTCACAAGATCTTCCACTTCCTGAGGTGTTCTGTAACCCAGGCGGCTATGGATTCTTTTACGATTATACCACCCTTCTATGAATTGAAATAGGGCTAAGCTTGCCGAATGAAAGTCGAGATACTGTACATGGTTGACCGGATTAACCCCCTAAATTTGGACATAATCACAACTTTTTAAGTTATTTCTCAAAAATGCTCTTTGTTTCGTCTTTTTGTAGTATAGCCTGTCCGTCCATTTCATCAAGGGTAAAGGCTTACGCCCG
>NZ_BMKZ01000097.1 GCF_014644735.1 Caldalkalibacillus thermarum
GACCCCTCGAAGATGACGAGGTAGATAGGTCTGGAGTGGAAGCGCAGCAATGCGTGGAGCGACCAGATCCTAATCGGTCGAGGGCTTAACCCATTCACGCGTGGCACCGGTGAATCGTTGCTGTTATTCAATTTTGAAGGTGTAAAAAAGGTATTGCAAAAACAGAATAAACGTTGTATACTAACACTTGTCCTTAAGGTATGTCTTAAAACACAACTCAGCACTGTCTGGTGACGATAGCGGAGGGGACACACCCGTTCCCATTCCGAACACGGAAGTTAAGCCCTCCAGCGCCGATGGTACTTGGGGCGAAAGCCCCTGGGAGAGTAGGTCGTTGCCAGGCAGTCAGATTGTTCCGCAGTAGCTCAGTGGTAGAGCGATCGGCTGTTAACCGATTGGTCGTAGGTTCGAATCCTACCTGCGGAGCCAATGAGGCGGTGTAGCTCAGCTGGCTAGAGCGTACGGTTCATACCCGTAAGGTCGTGGGTTCGATCCCCGCCGCCGCCACCATATTTGGACCCTTAGCTCAGTTGGTAGAGCAGTCGGCTCATAACCGATCGGTCACAGGTTCGAGTCCTGTAGGGTCCACCATTTTTTTTCGGAGGAGTACCCAAGTCTGGCTGAAGGGAGCGGTCTTGAAAACCGCCAGGGGCTTCGCGGCCCGCGGGGGTTCGAATCCCTCCTCCTCCGCCAGATGCGCAATGTTACAATACAGGTTAATTTCTTTAACGTGGCCCGTTGGTGAAGTGGCTTAACACACCGGCCTTTCACGCCGGCATTCAGGGGTTCGAATCCCCTACGGGTCACCAAAAATGGAGGGTTAGCTCAGCTGGGAGAGCACTTGCCTTACAAGCAAGGGGTCGGCGGTTCGATCCCGTCACCCTCCACCACCTTCATCTTGTATCTGGAAGGTTAGTAATGACGCGGGGTGGAGCAGTCTGGTAGCTCGTCGGGCTCATAACCCGAAGGTCGCAGGTTCAAATCCTGCCCCCGCAACCATACAAGCGATATCTAACTTCTTAACACATAACTTCTTGTAATATATGTTTGTAATTCTATAGTGGTATTATAGTGCGCCTACACTTAAAAGCCCTTAATAGATTTAAAAGTATTGTGGAGCTGTGGTGTAGAGGCCTAACATGCCTGCCTGTCACGCAGGAGATCGCGGGTTCGAATCCCGTCAGCTCCGCCATTTTATTTTTATTTTGGCTCGGTAGCTCAGTCGGTAGAGCAGAGGACTGAAAATCCTCGTGTCGGCGGTTCGATTCCGTCCCGAGCCACCACTCAAATGGATTTAAATTTCATTCAAGAGAGATTTAAGAGCCGTTAGCTCAGCTGGTAGAGCATCTGACTTTTAATCAGAGGGTCGAAGGTTCGAATCCTTCACGGCTCACCATTCTGTCATTTTTTTCAACTTATTTGGTTAAAGTGTGTGACGAATATCTAAGGTTTATCTCTAGCTATTATATAATGGGAATGGGCGGGTGTAGTTCAGTGGTAGAACTCCAGCCTTCCAAGCTGGTAGCGTGGGTTCGATTCCCATCACCCGCTCCATTTTATAAAGGGGGCCTATAGCTCAGTTGGTTAGAGCGCACGCCTGATAAGCGTGAGGTCGGTGGTTCAAGTCCACCTAGGCCCACCAATAATTTTGTTATTTATAAGCATTTATATAGTGTTTAAATAGAATCGTTGAAGTAGAACCTTGAAAACTGAACAAAGCACAAGCGTGCGTGGCTCTTTCCTTTGGGATGAGTTTTGATGGAGAGTTTGATCCTGGCTCAGGACGAACGCTGGCGGCACGCCTAATACATGCAAGTCGAGCGCGTGAAGCTTCCAGAAGCCTTCGGGCGGACGGTAGTGGATCG
>NZ_BMKZ01000098.1 GCF_014644735.1 Caldalkalibacillus thermarum
CGTATTGTAAAAAGTTTTATATTAAATAAGCTAATAATCCTTGATTTAAGTGGGTTTATAAGCAAAAAACTTGCCACCCCCTAAAATCTTAGGTATTTATGAGGTAACCACACACTCAAAACCTAAGAAAGGAAGTGACAAGTTGTTACCTCAATTATTAACTTATTTACTTACTTATATCAAGTACCAAGATCAAATCATTCGAACGTTACTTACTCTGCTTATCGGAAAAAGCATGTTTGACAAGCCCTCGGAACGTCCTCCAGTCAATAAGCCTTATAGAAAACTACAAGTGGATGATCTCCCGATCATCGAGACTCCAGAAAAGTTAAACTATAAGCTACTGTTACAGGAGTATTTGGAGGCAAAAGGGAAACCTCTCAAGCCCGTTAAAAGACACTCTAAGTCTACAACATCCATACCTTCATCCATGAAATGTCCTAAGTGTGGTGCTCCATCTGAGTATTTGTACGCCAATAATGGAGCGAAAGGACAGTATCGGTGTAAAGTGTGTAGCTGTCTTTTCAGTAATAAAAATCGTTACCTCAAGGAGGCGATACTTAAATGTCCACATTGTTCCAAAACACTTGAGAAAATAAAGGAACGAAAAGACTTTGATATATTCAAGTGCAAAAACAATGACTGCTCTTATTATCAAAAGAAATTAAACGGTCTGTCTAAAAAAGAGAAACAGCAGTTCAAGGATGATCCTCAGGCATTCAAAATGCGCTACATTTTCCGTCAATTTCGCTTTGATTATCAGCCTTTAGCTAAGAAATCTCCCAAGAAGCCTAAAGTTGATTTATCAAGGCTGTATGTGTCCCCACATACATTGGGACTTATCTTAACCTACCATGTGAATTATGGACTATCTGCTCGAAAGACAGCTGCCATCATGAAAGACATTCATGGTGTATCCATTTCACATCAAAGCATTTTAAACTACGAGAACAGTGTGGCACTAACAGTTAAGCCTTATGTCGATCACTATCCTTACGAGCTGTCTGATCAGTTCTGTGGTGATGAGACCTACATCCGTGTCAATGGGCGCTGGCATTATTTATTCTTCTTTTTTGACGCGGTGAAGAAGGTAATTCTGTCTTATCCTGTATCTCCAAATAGAGATACACTGTCTGCCATTAAAGCGATTGATGAGGTGCTACATAAGCTGAGGGAAACACCTCAGGACTTGACCTTCGTAGTGGATGGTAATCCTATATACCTGTTGGCACAACACTTCTTTGCTCAACAGGATATTTCATTTGATGTGAAGCAAGTTATTGGTCTAACCAACGAAGACCCTGTGTCCAAAGAGTACCGACCACTTAAACAAATCGTGGAAAGACTCAATCGGACCTTTAAGGGCAACTACAGATCCACACATGGATTTGGGTCTGAACAAGGGTCTGTGTCGTATGTGACCCTATTTGTTGCTTACTTTAACTTTCTTAGACCACACGCGAAACTAGAAGGTAAAGTACCTGTGATTATCCCAGAATTACGTGATTTACCTCATATGCCTGCCCGATGGGCAAAGCTCATTGAGTTGTCACAGGAATACATCATTGAACAGCAGACAGCCTAGTGCTTATCTGTTTAGCAGAGCCCGAAGTGTAGAAGATCAACCTAGCTCTCGGCGAAGCGAACTCTTGACAAACCGAATCCAGACAAATGGTAAGCTGGATGACCGAGGGCTTATTTAAGTGCGTCTACTTATCTGTTCCCTTCGCCCTCGTTACTTGAAAACGACCATTTGGATGGTGTTTGTCAAGAGCGAGAGCGGTCATGCGTATACAAACCTTAATACTTTACTCCTTCGGAGTAGCTAGCTCTAGTTTTTCATAGAACTTTTTACACTACC
>NZ_BMKZ01000099.1 GCF_014644735.1 Caldalkalibacillus thermarum
ACGCTCTCTTTTTGTCTTTTTTTGCTATATGGTTTTACTTACGTCTTCAAGAAAAAAATAGTCTACCAAGAAACTTAAATTGAGCAAGTTAAAACTTAAAAAATGAAACTTTTTCAGCAATCCCTACTTAGGTTCGGAAAATTGATGGCCCGCCTCGGTCAGGACCTGGATAATCCGTAAGTCGTCCACAAGGGAGTTGGTGGAGATAGTGTCTCCGATTTTCCACTGGATGAATACCTCTCCGTCTGCTTCAGCCAGAAAGTGATTGAGCAAAAGGTTATACTGCCTGTCAAAGCGTTCTTTCTCACCGGCAAGAAGGAGATATTGCATATACAGCCCGATGCTCTCAGATAAAAAGGTTTCATTGTCAGGTATGCCATAAGCGCGAATTAAACCGTTTTCAGCCGTATAATATTGTTCAACCAGTTTCACTGTTGAATTTTGATCCGCTGACATGATGGTGATAAGGGTAAGGACAGCGATAAGTATGAGCGAAACCAGGCTGATCATAACAAGCCGGAGGCTGCTCATATGTCTCTCCCCTTAAAGCGGACTGTTTTGTCCCATTCAATGTTTTGGCCTTGAATGTGCCGTTTCCCCACATACAGCACAAAACTTCTCAGCAATAAGATAATAAAGGTCTGGGCGTAGATAAAATACATGATTAATGCAGCACCACAATTAGCAGGGGAAGCTTTCTTATTCAATACCAGCGCTCCTAATAGCTGAAAAGTATAAACAATATAGCTCATCTACCAGAACATCAGGATTGGTGCAGTATAAATCGGGGTGATCAGATCAACCAGGCTTAAAATTAAGATCAAATGGGAAACAAGTAGCAAAACAGCAAACAGAAGGTAGGTGAGTACATGTTGCACCGAATGGAACAAGGCTTTTTTCTTCCAATAGGAGGTTTGGAAAAAAGACTTCTCCAGCAGGTAGATATTACCCATGAACCATCTAGTGCGCTGTTTGAGAAACGTTTTCAGGTTTTCTGGCTCTTGTTCCCAAGTAACTGATTCAGAAACGACCGGCAAGGTATATCCGGAGGCGGTGATTCTCATGGTCAGTTCGGCATCTTCCGCCAGCGCCCATGGATCATACCCGCCCAACTCGTCAATCACTGCTCTTTTGAGTAACATGTTTGTGCCTGGTAAGGAGCCCAGTTTGAACAATTGCCATCTCCCGGACTGCATAATCAGTTGAAAGACTTGAAACTCCAGTGCAATCATTCTCGTTAGTAGATTGGTGTCGGCATTAATCGTTTTGACGTACCCCACTGCACCGGCCGCTCGGGGGTCACTTTCTGCCGCTTCCACTAGCAGCTTAACGGCTGAAGGTTCAGGGCGGTTATCAGCATCAAACACGACAATATAGTCTGCTTGAGTGACTGACAATCCATAATTAAGAACTCTGGCTTTTCCTCTCGGTTTGCCAGGCGGAACAGAAATATAATGAACCCGTGAAAATGTCTTTTGAAATTCTTTGGCAATCTCGGCTGTACGGTCAGTTGAACGGTCATCCAGAAGGAAAACGTTCAGTTTACCAGGATACTCCAAAGCACACATAGCTTCCAACGTTTCTTTGATCACTACTTCCTCGTTGTGAGCCGGTATCAGTATGTCCACACTGGGATAACGTGTTAAATAAACCTGTGGTTTTGGTTTTATCCTGTGCCAGATCCCTGCAATGGTTAACAAAGAATAATAGATCAACAGGTACCGTCAAGAATTTTGTGTAATGTAAATGGGGTAGGGTTTCTCTGAAATGGATTTGAATTGATAGGGGACTGATTTTCTCCACACAGGAGACTGAATATTCAGTCTCCTGTGTGGAAAGGGAGA
>NZ_BMKZ01000100.1 GCF_014644735.1 Caldalkalibacillus thermarum
AAAAAAATTACACGGAGGTTGATAGGAAATGATTATCAACAACAACATCCCTGCGTTAAACACACATCGCATGCTAGCGGCAAATAACTTAGCTGCTCAAAAAGCAATGGAAAAGTTGTCTTCCGGTATGCGCATCAACCGTGCCGGTGACGACGCTGCCGGTTTGGCCATCTCTGAAAAAATGCGCGCTCAAATCCGGGGATTGAACCAGGCTATTCGGAATGCTCAGGATGGCATCTCCCTGATTCAGACCGCTGAGGGGGCTCTGCAGGAAACCCATGCCATTCTGCAGCGTATGCGGGAACTGGCCGTTCAGGCTGCCAACGACACCAACACTGAAGCTGACCGGAAAGAGCTGCAAAAAGAAGTGAACCAATTAATTGATGAATTGAACCGTATTTCAGCTAATACTGAATTTAACACCAAGACATTACTCAATGGCGATCTCACTATTAAATTAGATGGAACCATTAGTAACACTGAGTACGCTTCTGATTTTCGTTTTGTTGATGGTGAACTTTCTTCGGATTCAACTGTTAGCCTCTCACAGCAAGTAGAATATGAAGATAAAGACGATGGTGACTTTAAAGAAATAACATTTACTGTTACAGTTAATGGAGCTAGCTCTACTGTAAAATTTACAGCAGACGACATTGAGAATGATATTTTAACAAAAGAGGTAACTGTGGGTGGTGCAACATTCTCCGTTACCGTTAATGATGCAGTCGCTGATACAACTGGTAAAGGACTTGGCGAACTATCAACAGCAGATACATTCAAGGTCAAAGGTACCCGTTTAAGTTTCCACATCGGTGCAAACCAAGATCAAAACATTAAACTTTCTTTAACAGACATGTCTGCTAATGCGTTAAATGTTGAAGGCATCTCTGTTTCTGATACAGAATCTGCAAACGAAGCAATCACTATTATCAATAATGCTATTGAAAAAGTATCCGCCGAGCACTCCAAACTGGGTGCCTACCAAAACCGCTTAGAGCACACCATCAACAACCTCGGCACTTCTGTTGAAAACTTGCAAGCGGCTGAATCCCGCATCAGAGATGTGGATATGGCCCGTGAGATCATGGAGTTTACCCGTGCCAACATCCTGTCTCAAGCGTCTCAAGCGATGCTGGCCCAAGCCAATCAACTGCCTCAATCCGTATTGCAACTGCTTGGATAATAATAACAAACCAAGTGGCCATCTGTTGATGATGGCCACTTTTTCAATATGGTTTTGATTAATGAATATGGCAGAAAGGACGAATGGAATTGGAACTGGCGTATCAGGCCATTGATTGTGGCAGACATTCTGGAAATCATTGCCTTCGTGATCTGTATTGGCCAGAATTGCTATGGGCAGCCGTCTCCGTTGGCAAACGGAGTCATCGAGATTGGGATGGCATTGTTGTCCAGGTAGAAAAACTATGGTATGCTTGGCAAGCACATCTTGAGAAGGTTAGGTAAAGACAAAAACAAAAATATTGTTCCAGCGGGCTTTAATATGTTAAAGTAGTACCATAAAAAGCGGATGCTGGTTAAAGAAAGGATCATGTCCGGTATGCGTATCCGGTATGCGTCCTTGACGATGATCATGTAAACGGAGGAATAATATGAGTATCAGACCAATGTCAGCCAAAACCTATCGCCGGCTGTTGAATGTTTCCCTGCGGAAAGAACCGGCCACGGCCTGGTTTAAGGATGCCTGTTATTTAAACGTCTATACAGGCCAGGTGGAAAAAGGCCATATTTACCTGGCCGGAGAGCGCATCGCCTATGTGGGTGATCAAGAACCGCTGGTAGACGGCCAAACCATGATCATTGAGCTGGAC
>NZ_BMKZ01000101.1 GCF_014644735.1 Caldalkalibacillus thermarum
TGTCTTTTGCTTTTTAGGGGCCTCTTCATGCCGTTAACAGACGAGCTATTAACGGCATGAAGAGGGATTGGCGAATGTGTGTTTGCCCTCTGAAATTTTACTCATACCTTTTTACCCAAGTCATTACCATTCCGGGTCATGAATTTAAGGTGACCCATTATGACGGACAGGAAGTGAACCAACCGGAATGGGTTTCTGGTCAGGCTATCCGCATTGCTCCGGCTGAACGCTTTGATATCGAATTGAACATGAACCAGCCGGGGGCATGGGGCATCCAGGTTTATGCCGAACAGAACCCGGACCGGCTGCATGGCCTCATTCCTGTCATCTATGACGGCTATGAGAGCGAAACCATTGTGGCCGCTGATGACTTTGAAACATTCTTTGACTGGACCGTCTACGGTGCTCCGATGGAGATTGAACTTGGTGACGTGACCAAGGAGTATGACATGATTCTGGGCTCAGATGATGGCGGTGAAACATTCACCATCAACGGCAAACGGATGAACACGGAAGAAGTGGATGGCCATGAAGTGTATGAGGTTCAACAGGGTGATGTGGTTAAAATGACGATCGTGAACGAAACAGACGTGGACCATCCCATGCACTTGCACGGTCACTTTTTCTATGTCACTTCCCGCAATGGAGAACCGCTATCCGGTTCACCTGTTAAAAAAGAAACGTTAAATGTACGTCCCAATGAGACCTATGAGATTGTCTTCGTGGCTGACAATCCGGGCAACTGGATGTTTCACTGTCATGAACTGCACCACGCCAGCGGTGGTATGGTGGCCAAGGTTCAGTATTCAGACTATGAATCCGAATTTGTACCGGACCCGGATATTCCTAACAAGCCAGAGTAGAGTCTCTAGCAAAGAAAGATCTAGAAACAGACTAAATGGAAGGCTCCTTCATGCAGGGAGCCTTCAATTGACGTATCCAATCATATGACGTATACATTATAGTTGCAGGGGGTGGCTTATGGAAGGATATATTCTTGTTTACTTTGAAGAATATGAACAGCTTGCCTTTTTAATCAGTATATTGCTCAATATTATCGTAGCGGTGCTGGGGGTCATTCCCAGTTTCTTTTTAACGGCAGCGAACATAATCTTTTTTGGTTTCTGGAAAGGAACTTTGATTTCTTTTCTCGGGGAATCCGTGGGAGCGATCGTTGCTTTTTATTTATACCGTAAAGGATTCCGGAAAATGTCGCAGAAACATTTACAAAAGTACCCCAGAGTGGGACGATTGTTTAACACCCGGGGCACGGAAGCCTTTTATCTGGTCTTTTCTTTGCGTCTCTTGCCGTTTGTGCCTGCCAGCTTGGTCACCTTTGCTGCGGCCATTGGCAACATTTCATTCTTGCTCTTTACCATAGCCAGTACGACTGGTAAAATACCAGCCCTGTTAATCGAAGCCTATTCGGTGTACCAAGTGACGCAATTTGAGTGGCAAGGAAAAATCATCTTGTCCCTGGCCGCGGTGTATATATTGTACTGGGTCTGGCGGAGGAGAAAGACAGCTTCCCCTGTTTAAGCAACGTTAAAAATGCAGCCCTTAAAACAGAAGTACAAAGGTTGGGGATGTATGAGTAAAATTTCAGAGGGCAAACACACATTCGCCAATCCCTCTTCATGCCGTTAATAGCTCGTCTGTTAACGGCATGAAGAGGCCCCTAAAAAGCAAAAGAC
>NZ_BMKZ01000102.1 GCF_014644735.1 Caldalkalibacillus thermarum
GGATATCTGTTTTCACTCGCTATTTCCTCCAATCGTTTTGTTTTTGCCTATGACAAGGATTGCCAGGAAATAGCGAGTTTTTTCATGTCATCTTACACTACATCTCACAAAAAATGACCATGAATCTCTTTTCTTTTTAACGTCAGTGATTGCAGATCCTCGGCATAATAGCCATACCGCTCAAAGAGTTCCAATAGCCCGTCATTCAGGGTCTTGCCTTGGGACAAATAAAAAGCGCACACCTCGGCGGCCAAAAGGGCGGCCTGCACCGCATCTTTATCCCGGACAAAATCCCCGATAAGGTAGCCGTAGCTTTCTTCATAGCCAATCTGGAATTGATACTCTCCTGTGCCCTCATACTCCTTAATCTTCTCCCCGATAAACTTAAACCCGGTCAAGGTGTCAACGACACGGACACCGTAATCCTCGGCAATGGCCCGGCCCAGCTCGAAGGTGACAATGGTTTTTAACACGACGCCGTTATCCAGCAAAAGCCCTTTGGGCCCTTTGGCTTGTTTCTGCGACAAAAGATAATGGAGCATGAGCGCCCCGGGTTGATTGCCGGTTAAGACCACATAATCCCCTTGCCCGTTCTTAACCGCCACCCCCAAGCGGTCGGCATCAGGGTCAGTGCCGATCAACATGTCAGCATCTATTTTTTGACCATAGCGGATGGCCAGCTCAAAGGCTTCATGTTCTTCAGGATTGGGCGACTTTACCGTTGAGAATTCGGGATCAGGGTGGGCCTGTTCTTCTACCACGGTCACTTCAGTAAAGCCAATGGCTTGTAACCCGTTTAAAACGGGATGGTAAGAGGTTCCGTGCAAGGGGGTAAATACAATCTTTATCTTGCCGGCCATAAACTCAATCAACTCAGGGTTAAGCGAAATCGTTTTTAAGCAGGTCGTATAAGCCTCATCGATCTCCGGGCCGATCATCTTTAACAACACGAATGCCCGCAGCTCGTCTTCAGCAGCCACTTCAACACCCAGTTCATTTTCCACTTCATTGATGCGGGCAATGATCTCATTGGCCACGCCGGGCACCACTTGTCCTCCGTCGGGGCCATACACCTTATAACCGTTATATTCGGGCGGGTTATGGCTGGCCGTGATCACAATCCCGGCAAAAGCCCCCAAATGGCGCACGGCAAAAGAGAGTTCCGGAGTGGGCCTTAACGCATCAAACAGATAGATCTGAATGTGATGCTTACCCAGCGTCAAAGCATCCTGTTTGGCAAACTCGGCGGATTGATAGCGCGAATCATAAGCAATAGCAACGCCTCTTGTTTTGGCTTGCTCTCCAAAAGCGGCGATATAGCGGGCCAATCCTTCCGTAGCTTTTCTGACAGTGTAAATGTTCATGCGGTTTATACCGGGGCCCAGTTCCCCGCGCATCCCCCCCCCGTGCCAAATTCAAGGGGTTTGTAGAAGCAGTCCTCCAAAGTTTTGGGATCATGTTGCAGCTCTTCCAGCTGATATCTTAGTTCCGGATCTAAGTTAGGATGGTTTAACCAACGCGGATTAACCCCCTAAATTTGGACATAATCACAACTTTTTAAGTTATTTCTCAAAAATGCTCTTTGTTTCGTCTTTTTGTAGTATAGCCTGTCCGTCCATTTCATCAAGGGTAAAGGCTTACGCCC
>NZ_BMKZ01000103.1 GCF_014644735.1 Caldalkalibacillus thermarum
GCTCTCTTTTTGTCTTTTTTTGCTATATGGTTTTACTTACGTCTTCAAGAAAAAAATAGTCTACCAAGAAACTTAAATTGAGCAAGTTAAAACTTAAAAAATGAAACTTTTTCAGCAATCCCTAAGTAAGCCATGCCCTTTCTTGTTAGAAACAGAACAGGCAAGCATGCATCATGCCCGAGACAAACGCCCATGTTATCGGTTGACATGGGCGTTTTCTTGGTACGCCCGGCATGGGTGCGTGACTATAGGGTGAAAGTCCCGAACGGGGGCTCATCAAGCGCCTACCGTTAGCTGAAAGCAAGGGTGTCCGCCGTGAGGCGGAATCTGGTGTTGCTGGAGGCAAACACTCGACCTGAGGTACACGAACCCAATTTGAGGCTGTCACAATCGGATGAGTCTGCCAAACAAGACGAAGTCCAAAGCCGCCAAGGGTTGTGGCAGTATATTGGGCAGGTACATGAGTGGAAAGTCCGTGCTCTTATCCGGGGAGGCCTGTACGGCACGCCATCTGAAGATGGTAACCAAAACCGAAAGGTNCTGAGCATTGCCCGGCAAGACCTGACACCTCATCCCGCGAAAGGAGAAAATATCTCGATGGCTTTGTTGGAGAACATCTTATCACGGTCAAATCTAACCAAAGCACTCAAACGTGTGGAGGCTAACAAAGGCGCTCCCGGCATCGACGGGGTTTCAACTGAACACCTCCGAGATTATCTCCGGGAGCACTGGCCAGGCATTAAACAAAAGCTGCTGGAGGGGACCTACCAACCAGCACCTGTCCGAAGGGTCGAAATCCCGAAACCTGACGGAGGTGTCAGGTTGCTGGGTATCCCTACCGTGATAGACCGATTCATCCAACAAGCCATTCTCCAAGTACTCACACCCATCTTCGACCCTCACTTTTCGTCCCACAGTTATGGATTTCGCCCCCAACGCCGGGCCCATGATGCCGTCCGGCAAGCCCAACGATATATCCATGAGGGGTACAAATACGTCGTGGACATTGACTTGGAGAAATTCTTTGACCGGGTTCACCATTGACATCCTGATGAGCCGGGTGGCACGCCGGGTAAAGGACAAGCGTGTCCTGAAGCTGATACGGGCCTATTTAAAAGCGGGGATCATGATTGCTGGCATCAAAGTTCGCTCAGAAGAAGGAACGCCGCAAGGAGGTCCACTGAGCCCGTTATTGGCCAATATTCTTCTCGATGACCTAGACAAGGAACTTGAAAAGCGAGGGTTGCGCTTCTGCCGTTACGCGGATGATTGTAACATTTATGTGCGCAGTAGGCGCGCAGGAGAACGTGTGAAGCAAAGCATCCAAAGATTCTTGGAGAAGAAGTTAAAACTCAAAGTCAATGAGGAGAAAAGCGCGGTCGACCGACCATGGCGGAGGAAATTTCTAGGCTTCAGTTTCACCAGCCAACGCCAAGCCCGGATACGCCTTGCTCCGAAGTCTATCCAACGCTTTAAGAACAAGATACGACAGCTGACCAACCCAAACTGGAGCATATCAATGGAGGAACGAATCAAGAAACTGAATCAATACATGATGGGATGGATAGGCTATTTTGCTCTCATTGAGACACCAAGCCCCTTGAAACGTTTAGAAGAGTGGATAAGGA
>NZ_BMKZ01000104.1 GCF_014644735.1 Caldalkalibacillus thermarum
GTAAAAGTCCCGAACGGGGGTTGGCGAGCGCCTACCGTTAGCTGAAGGTAAGGATTTCCATTGTGAGGCGGAATCTAAAAAATCTCGACATACTTTTTTTAAATCATCTATTTTTGTCAATTCGTGCTTGCCCGGGGAAATATATTTTTTGGGATGCTGTCAGGCTTAGAACATTGAAAAGGTGATTATCCCATCATCATAGTATAAGGTAATATTCCCTTTATTTCCTAGTCTAATTTACCTATCTTACCGTTTATAATTACGGTAAGGTAGGTGTAGCATATGTTCTTGGAACCTATGTTATGTGAAACTTCAGACAAACCTTTTAGTGACGATAAATATATCTTTGAGCCAAAATTTGATGGGCACAGGCTGTTAGTCTCCAAAATAGGAGATGAAGTCAAGCTCTATACCCGGCACGGTAACAATTGCACCCTTAAGTACCCAGAACTCCTTAATGTTCCAGTGTTAAATGGCAAAGACATCATACTTGACGGAGAGGTTGTGGTTTTAGATAGGGAAACGGGCAAGCCTGATTTTGAACTTGTTATGAGGCGTTTTCAGGGTGGTAGCGGTCCTGCTGTACAGTTTGTGGCTTTTGATATACTCCATTATGATGGAGAAGATTTGCGCTCCCTTGGTTTAATGGAAAGGAAAAAGATTTTAAGTGATGTTGTAGAAGAAAATGCCTTTTTTAGTGTAATCCGTTATGTGGAAGGTGAAGGAGAGGCTTTGTTTGAAGCCATACAGCGACATGACCTGGAAGGTATTGTAGCCAAACGTAAGGACAGCAAGTACGAGGGCAAACGTTCAAAGGCATGGCTAAAAACGATAAACTACAAGTATGAAACAGTGGAGATAGCAGGATATCGAAAAGATGAGTTTGGTTGGTTAGCCGAAGTTAATGGTCGTCCAGTTGGTGTAATTGAACTTGGTGTACCTCCAAAACATAAAAAAGCCTTTTCTGAAGTGAGTCGTCAGTTGATCGTTGAAGAAACAGAGGATATTGTTCGACTGGAACCATTGATCAAAGCTAAAGTAAAATTTAGGAACTGGACAAGGAAAGGTTTTATGAGATCACCAGTGTTTATTGATTTTGTTACAGAAGGAACTGAAAAAACAAGCTAAGTGGTAAACATTTGTGTGCACAGATAACACAAAATATAAGGTTAAAATCAAAACAACCCCTCACCCTCATGGTAGGGGCTTTTTATATTTCTACGTCAATTTTTGGCTCATATCTTTTTGTCCTCCCTTTCTTTTTTGTTTTGTATCTAAATAGTAGAGGATTGACTTAATAATACTGAAGTCACAAAGCTAAACAAATGCCGTTTATTAGTGATATCGTAGGAAGGAGGGAATTTGATCATGGAATCTATTCTTATGGCCCTTATATTAATATGGCTGATATTATTAGCCAAAGCTTAATGAGTGGGAAGAAAGATTTAGAGGGTTCAGGCCTATATTTTAGTTATGAGGTCAGGACCCTCGTTTTTTGGTGAATTAACCTGCGTGGAAACCTCATAGGCCTCCATCTCATCAGCTGGAAATGGCTTCAAAAGATCCTGTAGC
>NZ_BMKZ01000105.1 GCF_014644735.1 Caldalkalibacillus thermarum
TCGACTTGCATGTATTAGGCGTGCCGCCAGCGTTCGTCCTGAGCCAGGATCAAACTCTCCATCAAAACTCATCCCAAAGGAATGAGCCACGCACGCTTGTGCTTTGTTCAGTTTTCAAGGTTCTCTTTTTGAAAGACGTTTTCGATCATAACACACAAAATAAAGTGTGTCAATAAGCAATCGCAAATTTAAATTTTAAAAGCTGTTCATGTTGACAACGTTATATAATGTACCACAGTATACATAGTAATTCAATCATCATTTTTTACCAAAATGATTGGTGGAGCCAAGCGGGATCGAACCGCTGACCTCCACGCTGCCAGCGTGGCGCTCTCCCAGCTGAGCTATGGCCCCATATTTCAAACAAAAAATAACACCAAACAGACTGGCGATTTAAAATATCATGGTCGGGGAGACAGGATTTGAACCTGCGACCCCCTGGTCCCAAACCAGGTGCTCTACCAAGCTGAGCCACTCCCCGATAATGGCGGGCCCTGAGAGACTCGAACTCCCAACCTTTTGATTCGTAGTCAAACGCTCTATCCAGTTGAGCTAAGGGCCCACAATCCACTTTGTCAAATGGTGCCGAGGGCCGGACTCGAACCGGCACGGTTGTCACCAACCGCAGGATTTTAAGTCCTGTGCGTCTGCCAAATTCCGCCACCCCGGCAATAAAAAATGGAGCGGAAAACGGGATTCGAACCCGCGACCCCCACCTTGGCAAGGTGGTGCTCTACCCCTGAGCTATTTCCGCACACATTATTATAACCATGCTAGCCTTAAAAAAGATCTTATCTAAATATTATATTGTCACCAGTATCTTTATATTGTCAACAGTATCTTTAGTGTATCCATAAAAACAGATACTAAACATGGTGCGGGTGGAGGGAGTCGAACCCCCACGCCTTACGGCGCTAGATCCTAAGTCTAGTGCGTCTGCCAGTTCCGCCACACCCGCACAGTTGAGAATGGTGAGCCGCGAAGGATTCGAACCTTCGACCCTCTGATTAAAAGTCAGATGCTCTACCAACTGAGCTAGCGGCTCACGGTATGATTTATGGTGCCGGTGAGAGGAGTCGAACCCCCAACCCACTGATTACGATTCAGTTGCTCTGCCAATTGAGCTACACCGGCACGTCATCCAGCGATGCTCATATGGTGGAGGGTGACGGGTTCGAACCGCCGACCCCTTGCTTGTAAGGCAAGTGCTCTCCCAACTGAGCTAACCCTCCACATTTTTAACATTTTTAATCTCTAAATGATATAAGTAACATCTAGATCACATAAAAGGGTCATCAGAACAGAAGGGATACTAACATGTCCACAAACAAAAGTCAAAATCCCAACGCTTAATGTTATTATAACATGATGTTTAGTTTTTTTACAGGGGGAGAACTGATAAAACCCTGCCTGGCAACGACCTACTCTCCCAGGAGCTTTCGCCCCAAGTACCATCGGCGCTGGAGGGCTTAACTTCCGTGTTCGGAATGGGAACGGGTGTGTCCCCTCCGCTATCGTCACCAGACAGAGTTTGAACATGATGGTGCTTGTTGCACCTTCAA
>NZ_BMKZ01000106.1 GCF_014644735.1 Caldalkalibacillus thermarum
ATTTTCTGTTTTCTTAGCGGCATATAAGCTCGTCACATCATCATGGTCACCGAGTTCTTCTATTAAAAAACATGTATTAACCATCCCCGCTGGCTCTAAAATATTTTCCTTCAAATAAGATTCATAGAACTTCCCACTCACTCGTTCGACGATCGCACCGAGTAACGCATAAGCATCATTGGAGTAACTAAATTCAGTTCCAGGTTCACCAAGCAATTCAAAATCTAATCCTGCAATAAATTCCATCAGTTGTTCATACGTGTCGATTGGACCTTGATCATCTTCTTTTACTTTAAGACCAGGGTAATCTTGAGCAGATGGATCTGCATCAATGCTTCTTTTATTCGCATATTTAAGAGAAGGCAAAGGTGGAAGGCCAGCTGTATGTGTCATAAAATGGTGGATCGTCATTTTTTTCGTTTGCTCTGGTGTCCCTGCCTTAAACTCTGGCAAATATTTAATTACAGGATCTTGCACATCGAGTTTGCCCGCTTCTTGTAAATGCATGATCGCTGCACAAGTAAATGATTTTGTTACTGAGGCAATGCCAAATACAGTGTCTAGTGTCACCGGAAGCTTGTTTTCTACATTACGATAGCCAAAGCCCTTCCAATAGATGATGTCACCGTTTTTAGCAAAAGCAATCCCTACACCAGGAATTTGATATTTATCAATTAGTCCTTGAGCATAATCTTCAAATTTATTCATTGTTACTTGAGCTTTCATTCGAGTTCCTCCTCTATTCTTCTATTGTTTTTCAAGCACATAATAGTTAATATGCTTATCTTCACGTAGTAGACCGACAGCTTGATAACCGTTCTTAAAAGCCTNCTTTTGATGCATCCTTCTTCTGCCCTTTAATTCATGGTGGTTCCCTATTCTGCTTTTGTTTTTTAGATGATTAGAATTAATCTTTTTGTTTATAAAATGGATAATATGTTTCATTTGTCTTACGATAACGTTCTAGTCGTTCTTCAATGTGTTTATTATCGTTGACCATCACACCGGTAACAAGAATGTTCAAAATCGAGAAGATGGTTGTCATTCCTTTTAAACTCGTTGGACTTGGTTGTAGAATTTGCCCTATGATAACTTTCAATGTTAACACCCCAATTTTGATTTATTCTCATGACTCTCAGAATGATGTTAAAACTTCAAATTTCTGATTATTTGAAGCTTAGGCTTCATTATAAATCATTATATAGATTTGAAAATCATATTGCAATAGAATAAAAAATTTTTTAAAAAATTTTATGTTTTTTAATTAATACATATTTATGCAAGCGATTACATGAAATTACGGACTATATGTAAATTAAGTAATGCACTCTGGATTGTGTCATGGTATTCTATATATTAAAAACTCAACTTTCGCAGACAGAAACACCGAGTAAACCCTTGATATAATTGGGCAGATTCGACAAAAACTGATCGAAAAGCTCTTGAAACTTCTCTTCCGTAAGAACTAGAACTTCCCGTACCGCAGATTTAAATAGTTCGATTAAAAGCAACAATGCAGAAGCAAATTTGATGTCCTCCATCTC
>NZ_BMKZ01000107.1 GCF_014644735.1 Caldalkalibacillus thermarum
TAGAATCTCGTGAGAGATTGCCTCTCTTTTTTAGCTCATTGGACTTACGTCCATATGCTAAAAAGTTGAGAAGCGCTTCACCCCGGGGCGCAGCCGGTCACTGCCGCCAAGGGATTTTAAGAGCCTTACTCGCCGCTCCACTGGAAGGCATTGATACCTTTACAACCTTGCATCGTCGTTTAGAACTTGACCTACGCTTTCGTTACCAATGCGGTCTTTCTTTAGATCGTCCCGCTCCTTCCGTCTCAACATTGAGCCGAGTATTTGACCAGCTAGTCCAACAGAACCTGGTCCAACAACTGTTTGATGATCTTGTGAAACAGTGCCTAGAGGAAGGAATTATCGATGGTCAACATGTGGCCATTGACAGTGCGGCCATAGAGGCTTATGAAAAGAAACAGCCTAAATCCCGGAGCGCTCAGACGGTTAACGCCAACTGGGGCGCCAAATTTGATGCTTTCGGAAACAAATTGACCTGGTTTGGCTACAAAGTGCACTTGGCCGTAGATACCCATAGTGAGCTGCCCATTGCCTTGGAAGTGACCCCTGCCCACGTCAATGATGGAGAACAAGCGCCAGACCTTATGGCGCAATCTACTGAAATCTTGGATACGAAGCCGAAGTATTTCATCATGGATGCCGGATATGATCAAGACAAAGTGTACCAATCCGCTTACAGACATGGTGCACAGGCCATCATTCCGTTAAATTTACGCAACGAAAAGGAACCCCCGGCAGGAATGACATCCAATGGTACACCACGTTGTACGATGGGGTATGAGATGACGTATTGGGGGTCGGATCAAAAGCACCTGAAATTTCGTTGTCCCCATGCTACTGGAAAGGTGGATTGTCCATTAGGTATGGCGGCCTGCTCATCTTCGAACTATGGCATGGTGGTCAAAATCCGACCGGAAGAAGACTTAAGACGATACAGTCGTCCACACCGTGACACCCGACAATGGAAAGCGCTGTATAACGAAAGAACATCCGTCGAGCGGTGTATCTCTCGCATGAAGACCTATCTCACAGCGAACAGACTCCATGTGCGTGGGATACAAAAAGTAAAAACACACATCTACCTGAATGCGATTGTTTTGCTATTAAGTGCACTCGCAGTAGCCAAGCAAGGTCAGAAAGAAGCAGTAGCATAGTAAATCGTGTCAAGCATACTGGAAATGACAAGCCCGCATATGGTGGGGAGGGGGAAAATATACCCTCAATCACCTCAGAACAATCGCTCTACAACCAATTATGGTACTTGATGCCAAACTTTTTGTTACCTGACGGTAAAAATGTTATTTTGCAAAAAGCTC
>NZ_BMKZ01000108.1 GCF_014644735.1 Caldalkalibacillus thermarum
TCACCGCTACCCACACCTCATCCCCGCATTTTTCAACATGCGTGGGTTCGGGCCTCCAGCAGGCATTACCCTGCCTTCACCCTGGACATGGGTAGATCACACGGTTTCGGGTCTACGGCCTCGTACTCATTCGCCCTGTTCAGACTCGCTTTCGCTGCGGCTCCGCCTCTTCGGCTTAACCTCGCACGAGACCGTAACTCGCCGGTTCATTCTACAAAAGGCACGCCGTCACACGGCCCTGACGGGCATCGTGCTCCGACTGGTTGTAGGCACACGGTTTCAGGTTCTCTTTCACTCCCCTCCCGGGGTGCTTTTCACCTTTCCCTCACGGTACTGGTTCACTATCGGTCGCTGGGGAGTATTTAGCCTTGGGAGATGGTCCTCCCGGATTCCGACGGGATTTCACGTGTCCCGCCGTACTCAGGATCCGTCCCGGAGGGACGAAGATTTCGGCTACGTGGCTGTCACACTCTATGGCCCGCCTTTCCAGACGTGTTCGCCTATCCTCGTCCTTTGTCACTCCGTATGGGACGTCCTACAACCCCGGTGGGCAAGCCCACCGGTTTGGGCTGTTCCCCTTTCGCTCGCCGCTACTCAGAGAATCGCGGTTGCTTTCTTCTCCTCAGGGTACTAAGATGTTTCAGTTCCCCTGGTGTGCCCTCCATCTCCTATGGATTCGGAAGATGGATCCTGTCCGATTAGGGACAGGGGGTTGCCCCATTCGGGAATCCCCGGATCAACGCCTGCTTACGGCTCCCCGAGGCGTTTCGCCGTTTGCCGCGCCCTTCATCGGCTCCCAGCGCCTAGGCATCCACCGTGCGCCCTTAGTAGCTTAACCCTTAAGGTCGCTCGTGGCTACCCGATGAATCTGCTGTTATCCAATTTTCAAGGTGCAATTGGTGGAGCCAAGCGGGATCGAACCGCTGACCTCCTGCGTGCAAAGCAGGCGCTCTCCCAGCTGAGCTATGGCCCCGCAACATGACCATATCATGCAATATCATTGTAAGCTTGCGTTTAACTGAGGTGTGCTGATGGTGGGCCTAAGTGGACTTGAACCACCGACCTCACGCTTATCAGGCGTGCGCTCTAACCAGCTGAGCTATAGGCCCACGAAAACCCTCAAAACTAAACAAAGCAGCAAGCGTGCGAGCAATTGATTAAGATGAAACGTTATAAAACGTTCAGTTTAGGGATCCCCCAAAACCGGGGTCTCATAAAACTCCCTAGAAAGGAGGTGATCC
>NZ_BMKZ01000109.1 GCF_014644735.1 Caldalkalibacillus thermarum
TGGCATTTCACCGCTACCCACACCTCATCCCCGCATTTTTCAACATGCGTGGGTTCGGGCCTCCAGCAGGCATTACCCTGCCTTCACCCTGGACATGGGTAGATCACACGGTTTCGGGTCTACGGCCCCGTACTAGGGTTCCCAAAAAAGCAGTACTTTTTTGGGAACCCTTTGCGCCCTGTTCAGACTCGCTTTCGCTGCGGCTCCGCCTCTTCGGCTTAACCTCGCACGAGACCGTAACTCGCCGGTTCATTCTACAAAAGGCACGCCGTCACACGGCCCTGACGGGCATCGTGCTCCGACTGGTTGTAGGCACACGGTTTCAGGTTCTCTTTCACTCCCCTCCCGGGGTGCTTTTCACCTTTCCCTCACGGTACTGGTTCACTATCGGTCGCTGGGGAGTATTTAGCCTTGGGAGATGGTCCTCCCGGATTCCGACGGGATTTCACGTGTCCCGCCGTACTCAGGATCCGTCCCGGAGGGACGAAGATTTCGGCTACGTGGCTGTCACACTCTATGGCCCGCCTTTCCAGACGTGTTCGCCTATCCTCGTCCTTTGTCACTCCGTATGGGACGTCCTACAACCCCGGTGGGCAAGCCCACCGGTTTGGGCTGTTCCCTTTTCGCTCGCCGCTACTCAGGGAATCGCGGTTGCTTTCTTCTCCTCAGGGTACTAAGATGTTTCAGTTCCCCTGGTGTGCCCTCCATCTCCTATGGATTCGGAAGATGGATCCTGTCCGATTAGGGACAGGGGGTTGCCCCATTCGGGAATCCCCGGATCAACGCCTGCTTACGGCTCCCCGAGGCGTTTCGCCGTTTGCCGCGCCCTTCATCGGCTCCCAGCGCCTAGGCATCCACCGTGCGCCCTTAGTAGCTTAACCCTTAAGGTCGCTCGTGGCTACCCGATGAATCTGCTGTTATCCAATTTTCAAGGTGCAAGTACTCAGTTATTCACACAATGAGGGTCATATATAAAATTGCCTGTCTATACACTTGTTGCCACACATGGCAACCAGGTTGAAACCATCTTTGCGAGGTGGCCTTTGCCCTTTTGGCAAGAGACACCGAGGAAAGATGGCTAAGAACCCTCAAAACTAAACAAAGCAGCAAGCGTGCGAGCAATTGATTAAGATGAAACGTTATAAAACGTTCAGTTTAGGGATCCCCCAAAACCGGGGTCTCATAAAACTCCCTAGAAAGGAGGTGATCC
>NZ_BMKZ01000110.1 GCF_014644735.1 Caldalkalibacillus thermarum
ACACGTGTATCCGTTTGTGCTAGTAGATGCTATTTATACGAAAGTCCGGGAGGATGGACGAGTACGCTCCAGAGCCGTGTTGATCGCTACAGGAGTGAATGAGGAAGGATATCGAGAAATTCTTGGCCTGCAAATCGGAAACAGTGAATCGGAGTCCAGCTGGAGCGAGTTCTTCGGATGGCTGAAAGACCGGGGACTCCGGGGAGTGGACTTGATCATCTCGGATCAGCACGGTGGGCTGGTGCATGCCATTGAAAAGCATTTCCAAGGCGCTACATGGCAACGATGCCAGACACATTTTATTCGTAATATCCTCGATGCCGCACCAAAGTATATGCAGGATGCCTTGCTCGAGGAGATTCGTGGGATTCTTCATGCTCCAAATAAGCAAACGGCCCGGCTGTTATTGGAACAAGTGCTGGCCAAATGGGAAGAAAAAGCCCCAAAAGCCATGCAAATCCTCGAAGAGGGATTCGAAGACGCCACCGCCGTATTGGACTATCCGGACCGTTACCGGCGGCGCCTGCGCACGACCAACGGAGTGGAACGGCTGAACGAAGAAATTCGCCGCAGAGAACGGGTCATCCGCATCTTTCCGAACCGGGAATCGGTGTATCGTCTCGTTGGTGCCGTGTTGATCGAAATCGATGAAAAATGGATGTCAGGGCGCAAATACAAGGGATTGACTGAATATTGGCAGTGGCGGAAAACGAAAGAGCAAGGAGTCCGATCGGTGAATCAGGAGGCTCCGGCGATCAAGAGAGTGGGATAACCTCTACGCCGTGTCAAGGAGAACGTGGAATACCGGAGCGAAGCGAGGATATGCCGCGAAAGCTCCTTGACACGCCTGTTCCTTGACAACATGATCATTTGTCCGGGAAGGCGACCGGCAGGGAGACTTTCCGGTCTTACCTACCATACGTCAAGTCATCAGGTCCATGTTGTCTATCAAAGGGGAATTTACACAATAATTTGGACTTGACCAAAAAAGTTTCATTTTTTAAGTTTTAACTTGCTCAATTTAAGTTTCTTGGTAGACTATTTTTTTCTTGAAGACGTAAGTAAAACCATATAGCAAAAAAAGACAAAAAGAGAGCGTAACCAGTGCCATA
>NZ_BMKZ01000111.1 GCF_014644735.1 Caldalkalibacillus thermarum
ATCAATCCACCGACTAACGACCTTGTAACGCATCAGTTCTTTTTTGCTCATTGTAATCTTCTCCTGTCCCATAGTGACATTTTCACTGACGCGTTACAATATGACAATATCACAGACGAACAACAGATGCTTGCAAACGGAATAAAGCCGAAGGTAAGTTTGGTGAAGGCAAGCGCTGTTATGGACTTGATCGCATATATACTCGCTTACCAGAGACCAGTGAAACAGCGATTAGTTTACAGTATTTTACAATGAACTTATGGCACTGGTTACGCTCTCTTTTTGTCTTTTTTTGCTATATGGTTTTACTTACGTCTTCAAGAAAAAAATAGTCTACCAAGAAACTTAAATTGAGCAAGTTAAAACTTAAAAAATGAAACTTTTTCAGCAATCCCTATTTACAGGTTCGTTTTAATCGCCGATTCTACCTGCTTTTCTAAGACCTGAGCTGGCAACAGACGCAGCAGGGCATTGCGGATGCTGATGAGCGCGGGATGCTCGATCTGTGCCGCTTTCCCTATGCGCCAGGACATATTGATAATTTTTTTGCTCTTTGGCCTCCGTAATTTTTCAAAGGCAACAAATGCCGTTTCAATATCACGCTGCTTTTTTATGATCTGGTTCAGGACGATTGAATCTTCAATGGCTTGACCAGCTCCTTGGCCCAGATTAGGCGTTGTGGCGTGGGCAGCATCACCGATCAGGAGCACTCTTTTGAAAGCAAACTGTTTAAGGGGCTTTAAATCTAAAATATCAGTCCAGATCAGATCTTCGTCCTTTGTCCACTGGATGATCTCAGGTATTGGGGAATGATAGTTGCGAAAGAGCAGATACAGATCATGCGTGGTAAAATGGGATAGTTCTTTGCTTCCAAAAGGGGCATTGACACAAGCATACCAGTAGATTTGGTGGCCATTGAGGGGAACAATGCCAAACCGCCCCTTTGGCCCCCATGTTTCAATAAATTCCCCTGGGGGGGGGGGGCTGTTTTTGTCAATAATAAATTGAGCCAGAGCGATCACTTCAAAAGTGAGCCACTTTTAGAATCAGAGTTCCCATAAATGGGAGAGGGTGGGTGTTTGGATGATTTGCCCCTAGGGGCAAGTCATCC
>NZ_BMKZ01000112.1 GCF_014644735.1 Caldalkalibacillus thermarum
GTCAGCTTTTCATAGTATCTCTATTCTCGGGAGAGCCCTCAAGCCCAAACCGCTTGACCGCTCTCCCGAGAATAGAGGTGGGTGTTATTAAGCTGACAAGGAATAAGTCCAGCCCTTAGGGCTGAGCGACCACATCTAACTTATTAGCCGTTGCATAAACCATGCTGATGAAGTTTTTGGTTGTTCTATAACCTCGTGCTTTACGTTTTGATGCTTGAATGAGACTGTTAATGCCTTCAAGAAGGCCATTTGTGATTTTTGTTTGGAACCATCGAAGGATACCCTCTTGATGTCTCTTAAGGGAACGAGCGACCTCTTTTATTGGTTCAAGCTGTGAACGAATAGCCCAGTTGTACCATTCGTTGAAATATATATCGGCTAAGATTGCCGGATACGTCCAAAAGTCTTGAAGGGCAAGTTTAATCTTNGTATCGTGTCTTTTTTAAGTCATCGACTTCTTTTTGTTCTGCACGACGAACGGTATCTACCGCCTCATTGACCATTTTCATGACATGAAATTTGTCATAAGTTATTTTGGCATTCGGAAATGTGCTTTCAATCCCATTGATAAAGGCGGGGGACATGTCACAGCAACACTCTTCAATTTGTGAAGCAGGTATCCCTTTATCTTCAAGGTGTTGTTTAAACTGAGATAAAACACTGGAGTCTTTGCCTTCAGTTGCAAATAAGACCTTTTTCGTATCAACATCAACAAATAATGTAATATAATCATGCCCTCTACGGACAGACGTTTCGTCAATGGCAATTCGTCTAACTGTACTCAGATCTAATTCCTGCATCGCACGATGCACATAATAGTGAAATATACGCCATAATCGAGTATCGTGTTCCCGAACTTCTCTGGCAACAGCAGCTACGGGCATTTCTTTCATCAGCGATAAGACATAAGATTCAAATTTCCAAGTGAAATGATTGTTTGGTCTTGACCACTCCACTTGGACAGTACGTGTTTTTCCGCATTGTTTACACTTCGTCCTCGGAAGACGAGCGTGTAAGTATGTCTTATATTCCCAAAAATCGAGGTGTCTCCAAGTTCTATTTTCATCTACGATATCATGGACAGGCTGATGGT
>NZ_BMKZ01000113.1 GCF_014644735.1 Caldalkalibacillus thermarum
TCAACATGCGTGGGTTCGGGCCTCCAGCAGGCATTACCCTGCCTTCACCCTGGACATGGGTAGATCACACGGTTTCGGGTCTACGGCCTCGTACTAGGGACCCCAAAAAAGCAGTGCTTTTTTGGGATCCCTTTACGCCCTGTTCAGACTCGCTTTCGCTGCGGCTCCGCCTCTTCGGCTTAACCTCGCACGAGACCGTAACTCGCCGGTTCATTCTACAAAAGGCACGCCGTCACACAGCCCTGACGGGCATCGTGCTCCGACTGGTTGTAGGCACACGGTTTCAGGTTCTCTTTCACTCCCCTCCCGGGGTGCTTTTCACCTTTCCCTCACGGTACTGGTTCACTATCGGTCGCTGGGGAGTATTTAGCCTTGGGAGATGGTCCTCCCGGATTCCGACGGGATTTCACGTGTCCCGCCGTACTCAGGATCCGTCCCGGAGGGACGAAGATTTCGGCTACGTGGNTGTTAGCACCCACGAAAGTGATACTTTCGCGGGGCCCGCTTTGCTTTCTTCTCCTCAGGGTACTAAGATGTTTCAGTTCCCCTGGTGTGCCCTCCATCTCCTATGGATTCGGAAGATGGATCCTGTCCGATTAGGGACAGGGGGTTGCCCCATTCGGGAATCCCCGGATCAACGCCTGCTTACGGCTCCCCGAGGCGTTTCGCCGTTTGCCGCGCCCTTCATCGGCTCCCAGCGCCTAGGCATCCACCGTGCGCCCTTAGTAGCTTAACCCTTAAGGTCGCTCGTGGCTACCCGATGAATCTGCTGTTATCCAATTTTCAAGGTGCAAGTACTCAGTTATTCACACAATGAGGGTCATATATAAAATTGCCTGTCTGCACACTTGTTGCCACACATGGCAACCGGGTTGAAACCATCTTTGCGAGGCGGCCTTTGCACTTTTGGCAAGAGACACCGAGGAAAGATGGCCAAGAACCCTCAAAACTAAACAAAGCAGCAAGCGTGCGAGCAATTGGTTAAGATGAAACGTTATAAAACGTTCAGTTTAGGGATCCCCCAAAACCGGGGTCTCATAAAACTCCCTAGAAAGGAGGTGATCC
>NZ_BMKZ01000114.1 GCF_014644735.1 Caldalkalibacillus thermarum
CGGGGGATGGGCTGGAATATATAGGTATTTAAGGTGATAATCAAATATTTTGTGATCATTTTAATGTCTATAAGTCATCATGTGGCAAATATTTAAACCAATCCCGCCCATATGTCACGGATTCAGGTAAAAAGTGACATTTCTAATTTGTTCAAGTTGTTTACTTTTCATTAAAAACCTCTTTCTTAAACGCCTCAATTTCATCTTTATGTTCCTCTTTATATTTCTCTACGATCTTATCATAAAGCTGTCCCAAATCTTGCGTAGCTTGGGCAGATCCAACCTCTTGCATGACTTTATTGGTTAATTCACTTATCAACAGGTCTTTTTTTATAGATTGAACGACAAACTCTTCCCAATATTCATCTTCTGTAATGCCTAATCCCTCAATAAAAGCTTTAGTATTAACTTGTTCTGCATATTTACTGCTGCCTTCTTCTGCCGGTAATTCATGCCTTTGACGCAATTGGGCCACAAACTGAAGTGCTTCATCATCCGTAATTTCAATGCCTAGTTCCCGGGCTTTTGTTAAAAATGCAGCTTCTTGAATGACCCCTTCAAAAGCGAGTTTTTCAGCTTCTTCTTGATTCAAACCATCAACGACCTTCTTTTGAAGGACCAGTAGGTTAAACCGATTTACATCTAATTGACCAAAAGCAGGAATCATCTCACTTGTAGTAACAGAACCGGCACTAGTAGCAATGAATTTGCCCATTTGATAAAAACCTTCCGGATTGGGTTCAATAGTGTTTGACTCAACATTAAACTCAAAAGGCTCGGACTTTACAAGCTCATCCAATTCATCCCCTGTAACTGGTTCAACATACAGTTTGTATCCCGCTGCAAAAGCCGTTCCAATACCTAACAATACAATCGCCAAAATAAGAACAGTTGTTTTTTTCATAATTAAACTCCTCCCTCCCCTATCGTATTGTAAAAAGTTTTATATTAAATAAGCTAATAATCCTTGATTTAAGTGGGTTTATAAGCAAAAAACTTGCCACCCCCTAAAATCTTAGGTATTTATGAGGTAACCACACACTCAAAACCTAAG
>NZ_BMKZ01000115.1 GCF_014644735.1 Caldalkalibacillus thermarum
CACAGCTTCTGGATAGCAACCAAAGCGGGTATGATAAGCCTCGACAGAGGCTTGCAATGTGTTGCCTTCATGGAAGTTGTCCCAGCTGATGTGTTCAATCAGGGTGTATCCCTCGATGACACTGATAGCCACCTTGGCTCCAAATTCAACTGGTCCTTTCGCTTTGCCAGTGAAGGCCTGATTGTTGGGCCAGTTCTTCAATATGTTTCAGATCACGGTGGATGTATTGCAGTTGTGCTTTAATTGCCTTCCGCAGTTTTTTCTTACTGACCTTGCGTTGTTTAGCCACCTGAAGATATGCTTTGCGTGCTTTTTCGCGGTAGGTCCTGGGCTTGGGTTGAATGCCTCTTAAGGGTTGATGCAATACATCAATCATGTGCTCCAGTTTTTCACGGCTTTTGTTTAATAGATCCAGGTCAGTCGGGTAGGCCAATCTAGTGGTACACAGGTGGCATCCAGGATCAGTTTTCCGCGATGGGTTGGGGTTGTATGTGGTTGCTGTTTGGATGGTTGTCCAGTTGTGGGTTGGCTGTCCGAATGATTTTCGTCATCATCGGATGGATGTTCGTCTTCATCATGCGTTATCTCATCACGGTCTGATGTCATCTGATTCACTTCTTCTGTGACAAGCCATTCGTTGATTTGATTGATGATATCAGGACCTAACCTTTTGCGGAAATGGGTCATCATGGTATGGTGGAAGGGTTCTTCCTGTTTGAATTCAGTCAGACCGATAAAGTATTGCAAATAGGGATTTTCTTTGATCTGTTCCACTGTTTCACGATCGCTGGTGCCTAAACGCTCTTTAATGATAAGCGCACCCAAAGCCATGCGCACAGAAAAGGCCTGACGGCCTTCACTTGTTGATCTGAGCTGCCCGATATACAGATCTTCCGCTTTGTTCCATGGAATTCTTTGAGCGAGTAATACCCAACGGTTGTTGGGGTCCAGTTGACCACCAAAAGGCAGGAAGAATTCATGCGGCATGATCAGCTG
>NZ_BMKZ01000116.1 GCF_014644735.1 Caldalkalibacillus thermarum
GTCGAGCTCACGTCAATCCCGACGTAGAGTTTCATGAGATCACCTCCAATCGTAGTAGGATCGTGGGGTTGGGACTCTTCGGGATGCCCCCGGACCGCGCCTGTTGACCAGTCACCCTCGCGTATGAAAACTCACGTTGGGCCATGGGCTGCCTGGAAGCTGCTCCTTCTAGCATGGGGAACCAACGGGAACAGCCTGCGGGTTAGACGTCCGAACAGGAACCGGGGAGACAGACTTTCCAAGTAGTCAAAGCTACAGGAGAAAGAAGAGTGTCCCCGATGATCCTCAAGACCATTATCCAGGAGCATCGCGAAAAGTCCAACCCCGATGTTTGTGAAATATGTTTGCGACCCACGGGGGAGGGGCGCCCCTCCCCCGTGGGCAAGTCACCCAAGAATATGCGATTGTCAAGGAGCCTATCCAACTGGAAATTCGATTAAAAAATCTTTCTAAAAATACTATACGAGGAGCAATCATTATGACAAACATTTTTAGCTATTTAAAAGATCATGAGCAGCACATTTTTCAGACTGTTGAAACACTTGTGAAAGCCGAATCTCCATCCCACGATAAAGCATTGGTGGATGAGTGCGGTCAAGTTTTGCAAGACCTTTTTAAGGAGCACCTTGGGTTAACAGCAGAGGTTTTTAAACAAGAAAGTGCAGGGAACCACTTGAAGTTTACATACGGAGACGGAGATGAGCAGATTCTTATTATTGTTCATTTCGACACGGTCTGGGATAAAGGGCGTTTAAGCTTACGAATCGATGGGAACCGTGCCTATGGACCAGGTATTTTTGACATGAAATCCGGGATTTTGTTGTCATTGTGGGCAGTGAAAGCAATAAAAGAGCTTAACATATTGATGGTAGTCTAAAAAGTGGACACAGATTTTAGAGATCACATCTGGATAGGAAAGCCTCCCTATAAGTTGTTATGGAGGTGGGGGGACATAGCCCCATAGGTGAGCCTGACCGAAAGGGAAGGCGA
>NZ_BMKZ01000117.1 GCF_014644735.1 Caldalkalibacillus thermarum
GCTCAACAAAATCCAGGCCAATCGGTTTTGAAAATTCAACCAGTATGTCAATATCACTCTTCCCCGTTTGTTCTCCACGTGCAAATGATCCAAAAACACCAATTTTTCTTACATTGTACTTTTCCTGGAGAATGGGTTTGATTAACTGGAGCCGATATTCAATATTTTTATCAAGAGACATCATGATCACACCTTTCACACCCACCACTATTTTCTTTGTAATTATTATAGCAAAAAAGCGGCCTAAAAAGACCGCTGATAACACTCAATTGCAAAAGGACAATGACTGCACTGAGAAGATGGTTTGGCTGGAAACAACCTATCACGGGCATCCGGCTCCAGATCAAAACGTTGTACGGTTGCCAATTGGTTTTCCAATCGACAAAGCATACACCAGATTCGTTTTCGACAACCAGATCAATGTAGCCCTGTAACTGTGGGGCTGAAGGAGAATGGGAGAGTGGGAGTTGGAAATGTACTTCTGTCTCCCCCATTCCCGCGTGTCTGGGGATTTTTTTACTAGACTTTCCACCTCCGAACGTTCAACCTGGGGGTGGAAGTCTGCTTCAATAAAGCCTTCGCAAACCGCTTCTTCCAAGATGTATCCCTGTATGAGCATTTCAATGCCTTTGTGGACAGCCTTTCCGAGTGCCAGCGGCTTTGTCACCGGCTCCTCCCGACCGTCCACGTATTTCAGGTAGAATCTTAATGGGCACTGCTCATATAGGGACAGGCGTGAATAGGAGTATATCTCAGAGATTTTTACCCCCTTAAGCTAAAAAGAGGGATATACCTGCATACAGCTGTGAGCGTCAAGTACAATTGAACAATTTTCGCTAAATAACCTGAATCCGTGAGGATTCATCTATTAATCCCTCACCTGCTTTGGTACAATGGGAATAAGTATAATCAGATTCTCCCACCTGGCAGGTGAAAAGGATGCGGTTTATGATTAAAGCCTCTCATGAA
>NZ_BMKZ01000118.1 GCF_014644735.1 Caldalkalibacillus thermarum
TTTAGAAGCCGCTGAAAAAATCGTGTATTTGACCATTCAAGATTTTAATGAGAAATGGGCAGGGCGAAAGTTGCGAGGATTTGCCGAAGCGCATGAAGCCCTCGAGCGAATGTTTGAAGAACGTTATTGTTAACCAAATACTGTAAATAAACAAAATAGGGGGATTCTCCCTTTCCACACAGGAGACTGAATATTCAGTCTCCTGTGTGGAGAAAATCAGTCCGCTATCAATTCAAATCCATTTCAGAGAAACCCTACCCCATTTACATTACACAAAATTCTTGACGGTACTGGCTTCTTGAAATACATTTAATTCTTTTTGAAAATCTTTCATTTGACCATACTTCCGAAAACTTTGTTTTACTATCAGTATGGTCAACTATTATTTTTCTCAAACCCATATGATTTAGCGAGGAAGCTTAAAAATGGCATTGAAGCGATAGAGCAGGGTGGAACCCTAAAGGTAGAATTAAAAACAAAGGCTGATCAAGCGGTCATTAAGATCACTGATACAGGAAAAGGGATGTCAAAGGAGCAAGTTAAAAGGTTAGGGACACCCTACTATTCTATCAAGAATAAGGGGACTGGTTTAGGCACCATGGTTGTCTATAGTATTATGAAGGTGATGCGAGGAGAAGTGAAAGTGGATAGTGAATTGGGAAAAGGGACTACGTTTACGCTTATGATTCCTTTGGCTCAAAAATCGAGGCATTCATATGAAATAGAGAAGCTGTCCCATTAGAGTCTGACTCCTGATTGACATTAATCAGAGGTCTACTGCTTAGCTTTTGGAACAGCCTCTCTTCAATTATTTAGATTCATGGTCATTTTTTGTGAGATGTAGTGTAAGATGACATGAAAAAACTCGCTATTTCCTGGCAATCCTTGTCATAGGCAAAAACAAAACGATTGGAGGAAATAGCGAGTGAAAACAGATATCC
>NZ_BMKZ01000119.1 GCF_014644735.1 Caldalkalibacillus thermarum
CCTCGATCAGAATGGTGGAGAACGGGCGTTTTTGGTTGTTTTCTTTCGTAGGCACGGTCCAATGCTTTGAGGACCAAAGCTTTGGTCATTTGCTTACCCGCATACCACCCTACGATTTCGCGATGGTACAAATCCATGATACTCGCCAGGTAAAGCCATCCTTCATCTGTTGGCACATAAGTAATATCCGCTACCCAGACCTTATTAGGAGCCTCCACCACAAATTGTTGGTTAAGCTTGTTTTCATGAACCGGTAAGCCATGATTGGAATTTGTGGTTGCTTTATATTTCTTTACTGTACGGGAACGAAGGTTGAGCTCGTTCATGATCCGGGCCACCGTCTTCTGGGAAATTGTTTCCCCCTCAGAGCGCAAGACCTGAGTGATTTTCGGGCTGCCATAGAGTCTCCGAGATGCCATGAAGATTTGCTTGATGCGTTTGGCCAGCCGCTCTTTACGTTGCTTTCGGTTACTTTTTGGACGGTTAAGCCAGGCATAATACCCGCTTCTGGATACTTTAAATACCTCGCACATCTTCTCAACACGGAACTCGAAGCGGTGTTTATGGATAAAGGCATATTTTACTTCCGGTCTTTCGCGAAGATGTGCATCGCCTTTTTTAAAATGGCGTTCTCTTCTTGTAGGTCGCGGATTTGCTTTTGTAATTGCCGAATATCTTGTTCATCGAAGGGCTGTGACTCACCCCCTTGTCCATCAATCTGTTTGGATTTTCGCTTATACTGCTTCAACCATCCATAAAGCGTGTTAGGGGAGATATCTAATTCCCGAGCAACTTGAGCCACTGACTTCCTTTCCTCTAGGATATACTCAACAGTTTGACGTTTGTATTCCAGATCATAATGACGCTGCGTTCGCATTATAGACACCTCGATTTTAAGATCATTTCAATTATAACC
>NZ_BMKZ01000120.1 GCF_014644735.1 Caldalkalibacillus thermarum
ACCTTTGGCCAAAAAACTGGGATTAGTTGGCCCACCAGAACCCTCTTCTCCGCATAGTATTGAGCTGGTATCATTAGGCGAAACAAACGCGGAGATTGTGGAATATATCGTTCAAAAACAAGACGCGGTTGTTGGAAAACGTATCAAAGATATTTCATTTCCAGAACGGGTATTGATTAGTGCTATTGTCCGTAATGATCAAGTCATAACACCTGAAGGAGCAACTGTAATCCATGAAGGGGATATTTTGTTTGTCCTTGTGAATAAGGATCAGGTTGAAGCACTAAAAGAAACTTTGACTAGATAAAAAGCTCTACCGGCTGGATATTAAACATGATTGGTTAACCACATCCCAATGTCAATGTAAGTACGTAGCATTTTTATCGGAAGACAAGGTATAAAACATCATTCCCAAGACATCTAACCTCTTAAAAACAAGGGTGGTAAGACAACTCCTTACCACGCTCTTTTGAGGTGCCGGGGATGTCCGGCTATATCGAGTAGGAGGGGGTGACTAACCCCCGTCTCCGGATAGAGAGGCCACCCAATTGGTGGCCCGAACCCCCACAGAACCCGGCGTGCAGATTTCCCGCACCGGGCTCCTCAGAAATGGATTCACAGTATGACGCACAATGGGAAACCAGGATTTGATTTGGGCATATCTCTCCCATGTCACATAACCTTTCCTGCTACGGCTGCATAACATCTTGTGCCAATATTTATCTGCTGCTTGGTACACCTTGTAGAGTGACTTTAAATTTCCTGCCATCCCATAATAATTGTAGTGCCCTCGCAACATCTGATTAATCTTCTCAACCTGCTCAAGGATCAGCCAATGGCGAATCAAACGCAAT
>NZ_BMKZ01000121.1 GCF_014644735.1 Caldalkalibacillus thermarum
TAACACTCAATTGCAAAAGGACAATGACTGCACTGAGAAGATGGTTTGGCTGGAAACAACCTATCACGGGCATCCGGCTCCAGATCAAAACGTTGTACGGTTGCCAATTGGTTTTCCAATCGACAAACCATACACCAGATTCGTTTTCGACAACCAGATCAATGTAGCCTGTGAGCGTCAAGTACAATTGAACAATTTTCGCTAAATAACCTGAATCCGTGAGGATTCATCTATTAATCCCTCACCTGCTTTGGTACAATGGGAATAAGTATAATCAGACTCTCCCACCTGGCAGGTGAAAAGGATGCGGTTTATTATTAAAGCCTCTCATGAACGATTAACAGCCCATAGTGGATTGGGATTAATTGGATTGCTCTTGGAAAAAACAGACTTACGCCCCAAGTTGAACCAACTCAAGATCCCAGGATTGAAGTATCCCTTACTGTCCCACAGTGACATTGTTTATGCCATGATCGGATTGCTGGCTCAGGGGAAAAGCGATTTTGAACATATCGAAGCCTTTCGTGAGGATGACTTCTTCCAATATGNCCGGACCTATAAAGGCTGTGATGGCTATGCCCCCTTATTGGCCTATATTGGCCGGGAAGGGTACGGGTTGTATGCCGAGTTGCGCGAAGGGCGCACCCATGTCCAAAAAGAGGTGGACCAAAAACTGCGGGAGATGATGCCCCGGGCCAAAAGCATGACAGAGAAACCCTTGTTGTTACGGATGGATGCCGGCAACGATGCCCTGAACAACCTGGCCGTTTGTCAGGAAGAAGGGGTGCATTTTATCATTAAACGCAACCTGCGCC
>NZ_BMKZ01000123.1 GCF_014644735.1 Caldalkalibacillus thermarum
AAGGCTCTTAAAATCCCTTGGCGGCAGTGACCGGCTGCGCCCCGGGGTGAAGCGCTTCTCAACTTTTTAGCATATGGACGTAAGTCCAATGAGCTAAAAAAGAGAGGCAATCTCTCACGAGATTCTACCCGAGTTCGACAGTTTGAAACCTTTTTTGGACAAACAAAATTTACAAAATGCTTTTAAATCACGGCAGATTCGGGTGACTATCCAGAAAAACGGCGAGATTTTCATAGGCACACGTTTGTTAAGTTTTTACTTTACAATTAGCTATTTATAATATACAATATAGGCATGTACATACGTCGAGTCACTCGGAAAAACAAAGATGGATCAGTCACTGCTTATCTCCAACTTGCTCACAATGAATGGGATCCGAAGGCCAAATATGCAAAAGCGAAGGTGATCTATTCTTTCGGTCGGGAAGATGAATTGGACCGTGCGGTCCTGGAGCGTCTGGCCAAGAGCATTTCGCGATTCCTTTCCCCAGAACAAGCGTTTGAAGCCCGTGAAGCGATTGGAGAAGCAGCCGATTTCTTGTTTCAGTCCTGCAAGCGTTTGGGCGGTGTTTGGATGCTGGATCAGCTCTGGCGCAAATCAGGGATGGATCGGATTCTTCAGCAACTGTTTGCTTCTCGCCATCATCAGCTGGATATCGAACGGCTGATCTTTGCCATGGTGGCCAATCGCGCCCTGGCCCCCTCCAGCAAATTAGCCATGGAAGATTGGGTTCGGGAAGACGTCTACATTCCCGGGCTGTCCCAAGTGGCGA
>NZ_BMKZ01000124.1 GCF_014644735.1 Caldalkalibacillus thermarum
AGGTTCGGTGGAGGCGCCGGTGGGATACCACCCTGGCGGTATCGAAATCCTAACCCGCGGCCGTGATCCGGTCGGGGGACAGTGTCAGGTGGGCAGTTTGACTGGGGCGGTCGCCTCCCAAAAGGTAACGGAGGCGCCCAAAGGTTCCCTCAGCATGGTTGGAAATCATGCGCAGAGTGCAAAGGCAGAAGGGAGCTTGACTGCGAGACTGACAAGTCGAGCAGGGACGAAAGTCGGGCTTAGTGATCCGGTGGTTCCGCATGGAAGGGCCATCGCTCAACGGATAAAAGCTACCCCGGGGATAACAGGCTGATCTCCCCCAAGAGTCCACATCGACGGGGAGGTTTGGCACCTCGATGTCGGCTCATCGCATCCTGGGGCTGAAGTAGGTCCCAAGGGTTGGGCTGTTCGCCCATTAAAGCGGTACGCGAGCTGGGTTCAGAACGTCGTGAGACAGTTCGGTCCCTATCTGCCGCGGGCGCAGGAAATCTGAGAGGAGCTGTCCCTAGTACGAGAGGACCGGGATGGACACACCGCTGGTGTACCAGTTGTTCCGCCAGGAGCACAGCTGGGTAGCTATGTGTGGACGGGATAAGCGCTGAAAGCATCTAAGCGCGAAGCCCACCTCAAGATGAGATTTCCCATCGCGCAAAGCGAGTAAGACCCCTCGAAGATGACGAGGTAGATAGGTCTGGAGTGGAAGCGCAGCAATGCGTGGAGCGACCAGATCCTAATCGGTCGAGGGCTTAACC
>NZ_BMKZ01000125.1 GCF_014644735.1 Caldalkalibacillus thermarum
GCTATGACAACGCCTGTATTGAATCCTTTCATAGCATCATCAAAAAAGAGTTGATTTACTTAGAAAAGTTTAAGACTCGTGAAGAAGCCATCAAGCGGATCTATGAGTATATAGAATTTTTCTACAACCGAAAGAGAATTCATTCTTCGATAGGGTATCACACTCCCACTGAATACGAACGCATGTACTATGAATCTAGTAAAAAAGTGGCCTAAACTCTCTACTTTTTGTGTCTACTCTATCCCGAAAATTTAAGTCCATGAAAAAAGCACAAAAAATCCAGGGGGTGTTAACACCAGCAGATTGGTATTTGCTGGAATAAGTCATGTTTATGCACCTGATGGTTACTGTTTCGGTTAACTACGCTGTTTGATTTGACGGCTCTACCATGACCTTAAACCCTAGTGTTTCCAACTTCCGAATCGCTTGTCTGGCGACTTGATGGCGCTTGCGTTCTTCGTAGTAATGTGGACCAAGTTCGATGTAAGTCTGCTTCTTTTTGAGGAGATGGTAGACAATAGTCAGGATGCTATGAGCGACCGCAACCGCTGCACGATTGGCCCCCCGGCGTGCAGCAATACGGTGGTACTGGCTGGATAGATAGGTGTGTTTGGACCTAGCAGCGGCACGGGCGGCTTCCACCAGGGTGCTACGAAGCTTCTGGTTTCCCTTGCGGGTTTTCCCTGACTTTCGTTTTCCGGCACTTTCGTTATTCCCTGGGGCGACTCCTGCCCATGAAC
>NZ_BMKZ01000126.1 GCF_014644735.1 Caldalkalibacillus thermarum
AAGGCTCTTAAAATCCCTTGGCGGCAGTGACCGGCTGCGCCCCGGGGTGAAGCGCTTCTCAACTTTTTAGCATATGGACGTAAGTCCAATGAGCTAAAAAAGAGAGGCAATCTCTCACGAGATTCTAATTTTTGCAGTTGTTCGAAGGAAAACAGGCTTTCTTGGAGAATATACATAGTGACTTCATCCTTTCTTGATTTTTCTTGTTTGGTCACTTGAAATATTCTCCAAGAAGGGGTGAAGTCCTTTTTTTGGACCTCAAATCCTTTGTGTTTCAATGGCTCTATTTATTGCAAAATGCTCACATGTACTGACTTAATCATTTGAATAACCCCCTATTTTTTCATCACTTATAATCGGAATAAATGGCTAAAATAGCATTCGATATGTTCATTAAACTTACTTAAAACGTTAATTATTTTTACATAACCTCTTGTTTACATATCTTAGATCCTTTTAGTTTTTGTTTCTACAATCTTGTAAAATTTCCTAACATATTTTTTGCTATATAAAAATCATCTGGTAGTCGACTCACCAGTCTTACTTTTGTTGCTTAAAAACCTTACCGGTTTGACCGATATAATATGAGCTTTTTGCAAAATAACATTTTTACCGTCAGGTAACAAAAAGTTTGGCATCAAGTACCATAATTGGTTGTAGAGCGATTGTTCTGAGGTGATTGAGGGTATATTTTCCCCCTCCCCACCATATGC
>NZ_BMKZ01000127.1 GCF_014644735.1 Caldalkalibacillus thermarum
AAGTGAGCCAATTGACCGGCATTACGGAGGATGATCTTGCTTCGGCGCCAGTGCTAGCTGATGTACTGACTCAATTTTTCAATTTTATCGGCACGGATCTCCTTGCTGCCCACCATGCCGGGCATGAAAAAGCCTTTATGCAGCAAGCGGTACGGGAGATGGGAGGCCGTTCCTTTCAACACCGTATTGTGGATACTTCGTTTCTGGTTAGAATTGTTGACCCCACATTGAAGCAAACTTCATTGGAAGTCTGCTGCTCCTTGTACAACATTAAGCCGGAAAACCGCCATCATGCCTTAGGTGATGCCCTGCTGGCGGCCAGGTTATGGACCTGTTTAGTGCAGGATATGACAGCCAAAGGGATCAATACTTTACAAGACGCATATCTGGCTTTAAGCCTTAATAAAAATAACTTTGTCATTAACAATTGGGGAGGAGATTAAAATGGGAAAGTACACGAAAGAGGACATTTTAAAAATAGCTAAAGAAGAGGATGTGCGCTACATCCGGTTGCAATTTACCGATCTGTTAGGAACCGTCAAAAATGTGGAGATACCCGTCAGCCAGTTGTCCAAAGCCCTTGATAACAAAATCATGTTTGACGGTTCTTCTATTGAAGGATTCGTGCGCATTGAAGAGTCTGATATGTATCTCTATCCTGATCTGGATACATGGCTCATCTTCCCGTGGGAACTTGA
>NZ_BMKZ01000128.1 GCF_014644735.1 Caldalkalibacillus thermarum
GGTGATCCAGACGTTGATCACCCTGGCAGCAAAAATGGTGACACATGCCCGCCGGCAATATCTGTATATTGGATCACGGGCTTGGTTAACACCGTTTAAACGGCTCTATCAGGCTTTTGCCTAAACCCCGAGTTCGACAGTTTGAAACCTTTTTTGGACAAACAAAATTTACAAAATGCTTTTAAATCACGGCAGATTCGGGTGACTATCCAGAAAAACGGCGAGATTTTCATAGGCACACGTTTGTTAAATTTTTACTTTACAATTAGCTATTTATAATATACAATATAGGCATGTACATACGTCGAGTCACTCGGAAAAACAAAGATGGATCAGTCACTGCTTATCTCCAACTTGCTCACAATGAATGGGATCCGAAGGCCAAANTGTCCTGGAGCGTCTGGCCAAAAGCATTTCGCGATTCCTTTCTCCAGAACAAGCGTTTGAAGCCCGTGAAGCGATTGGAGAAGCAGCCGAATTTTTGTTCCAGTCCTGCAAGCGCTTGGGCGGCGTTTGGATGCTGGATCAGCTCTGGCGCAAATTAGGGATGGATCGGATTCTTCATAAGCTGTTTGCTTCTCGCCATCACCAGCTGGATATCGAACGGCTGATCTTTGCCATGGTGGCCAATCGCGCCCTGGCCCCCTCCAGCAAATTAGCCATGGAAGATTGGGTTCGGGAAGACGTCTACATTC
>NZ_BMKZ01000129.1 GCF_014644735.1 Caldalkalibacillus thermarum
TGAGAGAGATAGTGTATACTTTGTTAAAGAAGGGAGAGTACTGATATGTGCGGCAGATTTACCCTTACTGCAGATGAAAATACAGTCTTAGATCGGTTTAATGCTACTAAAGCAAATGATTTTGAATATGTAAGGCGTTACAACATTGCTCCCAGCCAAACTGTTTTAGCCATTGTCAATGACGGGGAGAAAAACCGTCTCGGCCAGTTGCGTTGGGGCCTAGTTCCATTTTGGGCTAAAGACATAAAGATTGGTTATAAGATGATCAACGCCAGAGCAGAAACACTGGCAGAAAAGCCAGCCTTTAAACATGCTTTGCGCAGGCAACGTTGCATCATTCCGGCAGATGGATTCTATGAGTGGAAAAAAACACCGAATGGAAAGCAACCGATGAGAATTAAACTGAAATCAGATGAGGTTTTCGGTTTTGCGGGGCTGTGGGATCGGTGGAAATCACCGGATGGGACAGTTGTTCACTCCTGTACCATCATTACTACAGAGCCAAACGAACTTATGGTAGAAATTCATAACCGGATGCCGGTAATTCTCCGTAAAGAAAATGAAGAAACTTGGTTGGATAGAAGTATTGAAGACACTTATTTGCTACAGGATCTTTTGAAGCCATTTCCAGCTGATGAGATGGAGGCCTATGAGGTTTCCACGCAGGTTAATTCACCAAAAAACGAGGGTC
>NZ_BMKZ01000130.1 GCF_014644735.1 Caldalkalibacillus thermarum
GAAAAAATCGTGTATTTGACCATTCAAGATTTTAATGAGAAATGGGCAGGGCGAAAGTTGCGAGGATTTGCCGAAGCGCATGAAGCCCTCGAGCGAATGTTTGAAGAACGTTATCATTAACCAAATAATGTAAATAGATGAGATGAGGGGATTCTCCCTTTCCACACAAGAGACTGAATATTCAGTCTCTTGTGTGGAGAAAATCAGTCCCCTATCAATTCAAATCCATTTCAGAGAAACCCTACCCCATTTACATTACACAAAATTCTTGACGGTACCATAAGATTCATTATTGTTGATTATATTATTTGATAAATTTGTATAAAATGGAAAAACACTCTTCATTTTGTATAGCGAAATTGTGACCTAACACTACCAATAGAAGAAGCGCTCCCACATTAGCCCCCTAATGAATTTGGGCATTCGATAAGGCGATTTTTTATAATCGAAGTGACCAATAAAGGGGGCTTTTTTGATATATACATGAATCAAGAAAAACATTTCAAGAAGATTAAGATACAAATAGCAAAAGAAGCACTAGAAGTTGGGAATAAAGCGGCGGTGGCTAGATGATATAACATTAGTTGAAGCGGTGAATAAAAGGGTATCAAGAAGGATAGTTAGGAGAGACAACTATATACATGCAACGAAAAAGTTTAACATATCATTGAC
>NZ_BMKZ01000131.1 GCF_014644735.1 Caldalkalibacillus thermarum
TGATATTCTTTTGTCCAACGATGCACCAGATTAGGATGGATATCATACCGACGGGCCACAGCAGCCTTATTTCCGGCCTCTAAGGCCTCCTTGACAACTTGTATTTTAAATTCAACAGAATGTCTTTAGCGTTTCATATTCATCAGCCCCCTATCCCGAAAATTTAAGTCCATGAAAAAATCGCAAAAAAGCTAGGGGATGTTAACACCAGCAGATTGGTATTTGCTGGAACGAGTCATGTTAATGCACCTGTTGATTGTGTTTCGGTTAACTACGCTGTTTGATTTGAAGGCTCTACCATGACCTTAAACCCTAGTGTTTCCAACTTCCGAATCGCTTGTCTGGCGACTTGATGGCGCTTGCGTTCTTCGTAGTAATGTGGCCCAAGTTCGATGTAAGTCTGCTTCTTTTTGAGGAGATGGTAGACAATGGTCAGGATGCTATGAGCAACCGCAACTGCTGCACGATTGGCTCCCCGGCGCGCAGCAATACGATGGTACTGGCTGGATAGATAAGTGTGTTTAGACCTAGCAGCGGCACGGGCGGCTTCCACCAGGGTGCTACGAAGCTTCTGGTTTCCCTTGCGGGTTTTCCCTGACTTTCGTTTTCCGGCACTTTCGTTATTCCCTGGGGCGACTCCTGCCCATGAAC
>NZ_BMKZ01000132.1 GCF_014644735.1 Caldalkalibacillus thermarum
CCTCCATCTCCTATGGATTCGGAAGATGGATCCTGTCCGATTAGGGACAGGGGGTTGCCCCATTCGGGAATCCCCGGATCAACGCCTGCTTACGGCTCCCCGAGGCGTTTCGCCGTTTGCCGCGCCCCTCATCGGCTCCCAGCGCCTAGGCATCCACCGTGCGCCCTTAGTAGCTTAACCCTTAAGGTCGCTCGTGGCTACCCGATGAATCTGCTGTTATCCAATTTTCAAGGTGCAATTGGTGGAGCCAAGCGGGATCGAACCGCTGACCTCCTGCGTGCAAAGCAGGCGCTCTCCCAGCTGAGCTATGGCCCCGCAACATGACCATATCATGCAATATCATTGTAAGCTTGCGTTTAACTGANTCATGACCATATCATGATATACAATATCATTGTATGCTTACGTTTAACTGAGGTGTGCTGATGGTGGGCCTAAGTGGACTTGAACCACCGACCTCACGCTTATCAGGCGTGCGCTCTAACCAGCTGAGCTATAGGCCCACGAAAACCCTCAAAACTAAACAAAGCAGCAAGCGTGCGAGCAATTGGTTAAGATGAAACGTTATAAAACGTTCAGTTTAGGGATCCCCCAAAACCGGGGTCTCATAAAACTCCCTAGAAAGGAGGTGATCC
>NZ_BMKZ01000133.1 GCF_014644735.1 Caldalkalibacillus thermarum
CACTCCCTGTTATGAGACCATCAATCCACCGACTAACGACCTTGTAACGCATCAGTTCTTTTTTGCTCATTGTAATCTTCTCCTGTCCCATAGTGACATTTTCACTGACGCGTTACAATATGACAATTTCACAGACGAACAACACGAATGACACTTTCCAGTTGATTTGCCCAGTCGACATTCGGTATACTTTTAGACATAGGTAGGGTTCTCCTTTCTCTAAGATTTTTGGTCCAATCAGAGAATACCCTACCTTTTTTCTTTTGGTCTAGCAAAATGCTTTACACAAAATTTTATACATCATCACTGAAGGCAAAGACTCCAGTGTTTTATCTCAGTTTAAACAACACCTTGAAGATAAAGGGATACCTGCTTCACAAATTGAAGAGTGTTGCTGTGACATGTCCCCCGCCTTTATCAAAGGGATTGCAAGCACATTTCCGAATGCCAAAATAACTTATGACAAATTTCATGTCATGAAAATGGTCAATGAAGCGGTAGAAACCATTCGTCGTGCAGAACAAAAAGAAGTCGATGACTTAAAAAAGACACGATACATCTGGTTGAAAAACGAACAAAACCTTACGGCTAAACAGCGTGAACAGCTGATCAAACTCAAAGATACAAATCTAAA
>NZ_BMKZ01000134.1 GCF_014644735.1 Caldalkalibacillus thermarum
GCTCCCAGCGCCTAGGCATCCACCGTGCGCCCTTAGTAGCTTAACCCTTAAGGTCGCTCGTGGCTACCCGATGAATCTGCTGTTATCCAATTTTCAAGGTGCAAGTACTCAGTTATTCACACAATGAAGGTCATATATTAAAATTGCCTGTCTGCACACTTGTTGCCACACATGGCAACCGGGTTGAAACCATCTTTGCGAGGTGGCCTTTGCACTTTTGGCAAGAGACACCGAGGAAAGATGGCCAAGAACCCTCAAAACTAAACAAAGCAGCAAGCGTGCGAGCAATTGATTAAGATGAAACGTTATAAAACGTTCAGTTTAGGGATCCCCCAAAACCGGGGNCGAGCAATTGGTTAAGATGAAACGTTATAAAACGTTCAGTTTAGGGATCCCCCAAAACCGGGGGTCTCATAAAACTCCCTAGAAAGGAGGTGATCCATCCCCACCTTCCGGTAGGGATACCTTGTTACGACTTCACCCCAATCATCTGTCCCACCATCGGCGGCTGGCTCCCTTGCGGGTTACCTCACCGACTTCGGGTGTTACAGACTCTCGTGGTGTGACGGGCGGTGTGTACAAGGCCCGGGAACGTATTCACCGCGGCATGCTGATCCGCGATTACTAG
>NZ_BMKZ01000135.1 GCF_014644735.1 Caldalkalibacillus thermarum
AAAAGCCAGTGCCAAACCAATGACACTGACAGGAATGATCACTGATAATGTAATGGTAAGCAATACGGAAAAGCTGATCCCCACCGGATTGAACAGCACAAACAAAAGGGCTCCCAGATCAATAACAACAATGATGACAAGATAAACAAACTGTCTTAACGACAACGATCCACCTATAACTTTTTCTTCTGAATCAAACTCCTGCGGCACATTATACTGAGGCATCCTTTTGTCCCTCCACTCGTGTCAATGCCCAGACCAAAGCCCCGACCCAGCCCAGTAAAGTCCAGCCCAGAAGCACATTTAAGGCAATGATGGCCATTTTGTTGTGGTGTTTCCTCACCAAAGCCACGATGGCAGGGACAAAGTAGAGGAAAAATAACAAATAAATCGCCAGTTCCACAAAACATCAACCTCCATTTCATTTTTTACAAGGGGGCATCACGCCCCCCTATTTTTCTATATCGGCAAATGGCGTTTAAACATTCATTAAACGCAACACGACACCCAACAGCAAAGGTACGGCAAAGAAGAAAGCGGCGGCCATGATGTACCATTTCACGGCATCCCACGCTTCGGCCCGTTTGGCCGGGTTTTTGCCGGATGTAGCCGCTACA
>NZ_BMKZ01000136.1 GCF_014644735.1 Caldalkalibacillus thermarum
AAAAACTGCATAACAAGTTCCGATATCCATTCTTTAAATTGTTTGTCCATCACTTATCGGTTGTCGTCAGAGAGTATCAGGAGGTTTACATCCCTCCCTACTTCTCCTCGACTTTTCCGTTTTGTTGATAGCAGTGAGTTGAACTATGGATTTCTAGAATCTCTATTCGTAATCAGCTATCCTTTCTCGACCCACCCGCTCGGCTATTTCCATTTTTTCAGTTATTATCAAATCATACAAAATGCAACTTCTAATTTTTTCCCTATAGCTTTTTGAGTTACTTGCTCTCCTCCTCCAACTTTTTTGAATGGATCATATATAGGTGCAATTTGAATCTTTAACATTTGTAGTTTTTACAGAGCGATTGGATCGATTGTCGGGCGAGCGAACAATGCCGCTTCCGGAACCATGTATGGGGCTGCGAAGCGGGTGATTGTTCGGTCACCGCCAGTCGAAAAGTGGATAAGCGACTTTTCCGTCAATGATATGTTAAACTTTTTCGTTGCATGTATATAGTTGTCTCTCCTAACTATCCTTCTTGATACCCTTTTATTCACCGCTTCAACTAATGTTATATCATCTAGCCACCGCCGCTTTATTCCCA
>NZ_BMKZ01000137.1 GCF_014644735.1 Caldalkalibacillus thermarum
TAACTTCTTTCTCTACCGTATCCCGGCGAAGTTTCACGTACAAGCCGTCCAAATATAAGACAGAATAACGTTTGGATAGTGGACGATGGTGCCATTTCTCGATGTCTTCTTTCACGACATCGGTAATACGGCTGATCGTCGCTGGAGAATAAGCATTTCCTAGAATTCGTTCGATAAACTTGCCAATTTCCCGTGTACTCATGCCACTTTGATATATCCTGATGATGGCTTCCTCCAGCCAGCCGGTGTGGCGTTGATAAGGGGCAAACAACTGTGTTTGAAATTCCCCGTTTCGGTCTCTTGGCACCAAAAGACCCTCAATCCGGCCATATTGCGTATCTGGATTTCGTTGATAGTAGCCGTTTCTCATATTTGATGTTCCGGCCTGTTCTAGTTCGAGGAAATGTTTGATTTCTCCCCGCATAATCAGCTCTAATTTTTCCTTCACAAACTGACGAATGACACTTTCCAGTGTCAAACGTCAGTGAAAATGTCATATTAATTCGTCATTAATTCGTCAGTAAAAATGTCATATTGATTTGATACCTTCATCCCTTGCACAAGTCTAGCCTGTTACGCTCACGAAATCAAGGGTAAA
>NZ_BMKZ01000138.1 GCF_014644735.1 Caldalkalibacillus thermarum
ATACCTGGATTCAGGCAGCCCTTCAAAGTCCATTCAAGCCTTTTCATGATTTCAGCAAGACACTGGTGACTTGGAAAACTCATATTTTAGCCTATTTTCGGTTACCCTATACCAATGCAAGGACAGAGGGTACAAACCATAAGATTAAGAACCTTAAAAGAAGGGCTTATGGCTACCGGAACAGAGAACGATTTAGGTTAAGAGTTAAGCTTGAATGTGGTTGTTTTCAACAAGCTCATTCCCTTCTTCACTTCACCTCAGCATAGATGATATCGCTTCAAGCCTCAAGCCAAAAGCGCTTGACCCTTTCGCGCCATCATCTCTTGATTTACTAGGTGAAGAAGGAGATTTTACGGCCTATACAAGGCCCGGAAATGTGCGAGCTCCACAAAAAATGACGAAGAGCCATTATTTATATTTAGTTTGAAACCGGAAATTGTCTGAAGTGATAAGCAATATACTTAATCTTTCCTTGTTCATCACGTTTAAAGCGAATGACTTCTTTCTGATCCTTTACTTCAGCCAAAAATTGATCTTCTCCCACACATTTAAGAGGAATTGATAGCCCCTGCACAC
>NZ_BMKZ01000139.1 GCF_014644735.1 Caldalkalibacillus thermarum
GCACATCGGGGTCAGTTTCACCATTAATTAAAGCCTCGATCATGGCTCGACCCGATTTGCCCAGCACATTGGTCGCCACCGAGGAGAGTTTGATGTTAGCCCCTTCCAGTACCTTCTGGATGCGGTTGATTTCGCGAGCCCGCTCTTCAATCAGGCTGCGACGATAACGGATGAGTTCCCTCAACTCCCGTTGCTGGCGGTCAGGGATGTAACTACCTTGTAGCAATCCATGGCGTAAGAGTCCAGCGATCCACTCGGCATCCTTTACATCTGTTTTGCGACCAGGCACATTTTTGATATGTTTGGCATTGACCACTAAAATCTTGATGTCTTCCATCTCCAACAGGTTATAAATTGGCTTCCAGTAGGAACCTGTACTTTCCATGGCCACGTGAGTGACGCCATGNTAGGCACATTTTTGATATGTTTGGCATTGACCACCAAAATCTTGATGTCTTCCATCTCCAACAGGTTATAAATTGGCTTCCAGTAGGAACCTGTACTTTCCATGGCCACGTGAGTGACGCCATGCGCCTTGATCCAGTCTACAAGCATAAGCAAGTCTTCAG
>NZ_BMKZ01000140.1 GCF_014644735.1 Caldalkalibacillus thermarum
TCATCGGCTCCCAGCGCCTAGGCATCCACCGTGCGCCCTTAGTAGCTTAACCCTTAAGGTCGCTCGTGGCTACCCGATGAATCTGCTGTTATCCAATTTTCAAGGTGCAAGTACTCAGTTATTCACATAATGAGGGTCATATATAAAATTGCCTGTCTGCACACTTGTTGCCACACATGGCAACCGGGTTGAAACCATCTTTGCGAGGTGGCCTTTGCACTTTTGGCAAGAGACACCGAGGAAAGATGGCCAAGAACCCTCAAAACTAAACAAAGCAGCAAGCGTGCGAGCAATTGATTAAGATGAAACGTTATAAAACGTTCAGTTTAGGGATCCCCCAAAACCGGGGNCTCAAAACTAAACAAAGCAGCAAGCGTGCGAGCAATTGATTAAGATGAAACGTTATAAAACGTTCAGTTTAGGGATCCCCCAAAACCGGGGGTCTCATAAAACTCCCTAGAAAGGAGGTGATCCATCCCCACCTTCCGGTAGGGATACCTTGTTACGACTTCACCCCAATCATCTGTCCCACCTTCGGCGGCTGGCTCCCTTGCGGGTTACCTCA
>NZ_BMKZ01000141.1 GCF_014644735.1 Caldalkalibacillus thermarum
CATACTTTTTCCGGTAATACGCGCGAAATGTCGCATCATGCCGTTGTACCGAGTTGGCAGCCTCCACTAGGTAGTAACGGAGATAGCGATTGCCGGAACGGATGAGGGACGTCTCTTCAGCTTGGAACCGACCGGACTGATGCTTGGACCAAGTCAGACCTGCATACTTTGCTAAGGCAGCTTGGTTGTCAAAGCGTTCAATTTGCCCAATTTCGGCCAAGATGCCAGCGGCATAGACGGGACCAATGCCGGGAATCGTTTGCAACGTATTCGGTATGCCTTCCAAATGGCGGGTGATCGCTTTGTCGAGCGCTTTGATTTGCGCCTGAAGACTGCGAATAGACTGAATCGACAGCCCTAAAAGCAAATCGATGGAATCCTCGACACACTTGGAAAGCCGATACGACGAACGAGCCGTGTGGAAAAACATCGCCGGGTGCCAGCTGTAGACCGAAGTGGCTTCCATCCCGATGAGAATTTCGGATGGTTGGCGCTGGTTGGCCCACAGGAGGATTTGATCGCGAAGGGAGGTTGCGCCAAGGAGA
>NZ_BMKZ01000142.1 GCF_014644735.1 Caldalkalibacillus thermarum
CGTCTTCGTGGAGTGGATTCCATTGAGGAAGCCAATCGTGTCTTACCCGAGTTAATCGAGGAACACAACAAAGCTTTTGCTGTTGAACCGACGGATCCCCATAGCGCTTTTGTTCCGCTGGAACAAACCCAAACGAATTTAGATTTGATTTTATGCTACCGTCATTGGCGCACTTTAGGAACGGGGCAAACACTGTCCTTTGACCACAAAATCTATGTTGTTGCTGAGGACAGCCAGAAAACCGTTATTCCACCCAAAACACGCGTAGAGGTGCGCCAGACAATAGATGGAAGACTCTTTTTGTGGTACAAGGGCAAAGCCTATGCGTTGAAGGAAATACCTAAACCTAAACGCCAGGCTGCCCCGTCAAAACAAAAAGCGGGCTCAGAGCGAAAGCCCCATAAGCCTGACGAACATCATCCTTGGCGGAAACCACTGTTTAACCCAAGAACAGCACCAGAGACTGCGAGGTGTAGTCAGACAGCGCCAAGCTGATACAGGGACCTTCATCCCTTAATGACCATACAGCCTGAGCAGCGAAC
>NZ_BMKZ01000143.1 GCF_014644735.1 Caldalkalibacillus thermarum
AGTCTACAAGCATAAGCAAGTCTTCAGTCATGGTAGAAAACGTGCGGATCTCTTGATGATCCGGAGTAATAATACAAGCGACGACGTTCTTCTTATGAACGTCTAATCCACAAACATGAGTATGGATCACGTCCATGTTCGTTCCCCCATGCCTAACATGTAATAAACACAGGCTGGCGGTGCAACGACCATACACGTCATTCTATCCCGCGTGCTTCCCCAGGGAGCAACAGTCTGTGGTGCACCAGGTCGTCGGGGTCTGTCTAATTAACGGGCTCATGGCACCAAGGTAAGACGACCTCGCTGGCCAGCCTAAGATTAAGTATACATGGACGAACTATTTTCATCATCTGCTGGTGCCGCTTTTGCGGCATGGGGGTCTAATTAACATTATCAAAAATGGCTCTTCGCTATTTACTGTGGAATTAGCAAGAAGTAGAGAAGATTATCCTTGTCAGCTTTTCATAGTATCTCTATTCTCGGGAGAGCCCTCAAGCCCAAACCGCTTGACCGCTCTCCCGAGAATAG
>NZ_BMKZ01000144.1 GCF_014644735.1 Caldalkalibacillus thermarum
TCAGCGAGGTCGTAATAAATGCGTTCAACGGTCTTATAGGGCAGATGGACCTGCCGACTCACATAACTGATGGTCACTCCGTGACACATGTCGAAAACATATTTTCTGAAACGATGAGTTTGATGTTTGCCTTTTGGTACAGATGGGAGGTGCTCATCAAAGATTTCCTGACAGTTGGTACAGTGCCAACGCTTGAGTTGGATGATCAAATAAACCGGTCGGTTATGAATGGGCAGGTCACGTACTCTTCTCAGGCGTTGATCATGCTTTTTCAACTCTTGAAAACCACAGTAAGGACAACGCTCAGGGGGATCCATTGTCTCCACCTGAATCACAACTTTATTTTCCGTGATTTCTTGTTTTAAAACCGTAAACTCTGGCAATCCTAGTGGTAAACGGATATCTGTTTTCACTCGCTATTTCCTCCAATCGTTTTGTTTTTGCCTATGACAAGGATTGCCAGGAAATAGCGAGTTTTTTCATGTCATCTTACACTACATCTCACAAAAAATGACCATGAATCT
>NZ_BMKZ01000145.1 GCF_014644735.1 Caldalkalibacillus thermarum
AATAATAACCGCATGCTTATGGCTTTTGTAGATGATGGGGTCAATTGGCTCCAAAAAATCAAAAAAAAATCTGTTGAGATATTAAAAACAAGCAAGACATCGCCGATAAATAAAGTAGAACATCAGGGAGGATGGTAGCAATGTTAGTTCTCGGCCGCCGAGAAGGGGAAGGCATTGTCATCGCAGACACGATTAAGGTGAAAGTCATTAAACAAGACGGCATGCTTCGTCTGGCCATTGATGCACCTAAAGAGATCCCGGTTATAAGAACAGAAATATATCAGGAGCCAGACAACCTTAAAGAGAGACAACAGCTCTTCATCGAAAGCTACACAAAAGGTTTTTCTCCCCAACGGGGGTGAAAAATACATCAGGAGTCGAAAGGACGTGACTCCAAAAAAAATTACACGGAGGTTGATAGGAAATGATTATCAACAACAACATCCCTGCGTTAAACACACATCGCATGCTAGCGGCAAATAACTTAGCTGCTCAAAAAGCAATGGAAAAGTTGTCTTCCGGT
>NZ_BMKZ01000146.1 GCF_014644735.1 Caldalkalibacillus thermarum
CTATTCTCGGGAGAGCGGTCAAGCGGTTTGGGCTTGAGGGCTCTCCCGAGAATAGAGATACTATGAAAAGCTGACAAGGATAATCTTCTCTACTTCTTGCTAATTCCACAGTAAATAGCGAAGAGCCGGATTTTTTAATATTAAATTCTTAACCCTGTGGATTTGGGAGTGGTTATACTTCAAAATTTCCTTGTCACCTTTTTCAACGATTAAGCCCTTCTTTCTTCTATCAATATAAAATCGGGCAAAACGGTCAGATACTTGATCTAAAGACGCTAAACCTCTCTCATCTATTGAATCTAACAAAGAAAGAATCAGAACCATTTTATAAGAGGCTTGTTTGTTTTTGAAAATATCCATTAAACGATCTGGTAATGCCATTATTAAACTCCTCCCTCTAGAAATGTTGATCTATCAAGGCTTTTCGGCCTCTCAGGGGTGTCCAAAAAATATTTTTCGACAAAATCCCTTACATCCTTTTTCAGTTTTGTGGATATCTTACAGACCTAGGGTGCG
>NZ_BMKZ01000147.1 GCF_014644735.1 Caldalkalibacillus thermarum
AACATGGACCACGACGCGTCAGCGATACTTTTGGCCAAATGCCGGTTTTTCTGCATGTTTTTGACCTGCAGGTCTTCAAGGCAGATCACTTGGTTTTCGTGAATCAGCCTCGTGGACAGCTTGTGCAGAAAATCCTTGCGACAATTGACCACCTTTTCATGCAGCCGGGCTACCTTGATACGAGCCTTGTGCCAATTGGAACCACCTTGCTTGCGACGGGAAAGTATCCGTTGCCAGCGAATCAGGTTTTGTTCATACTGCCGCAAATATTTTGGATTGGGGATGACTTCACGCGTGGAAAGGGCGGCAAAATCTTTGACACCAAGATCAATGCCCACCTTGCGGTCACAGGCAGGTAACGGGTGAATCTCTGTTTCCACCAATACTGACACAAAATATTTGTCTGATGGATTTTTCCGAATGGTCGCCGAGATGATTCGCCCCTCAACTTCACGGGACTTGGCGAATTTCACCCAGCCCAATTTAGGCAGACGGATACG